>DATDGR010000053.1:0-23609 GCA_036521995.1 Terriglobia bacterium
GCCGCGCGGCAAAGCCAGCACTCTAGCCTACGACGAGTCCTTGACCCGGCACTGCGATCCCCGGCGCCGCCAGCCGCCCGACCGGGTGCTGCGGCGTCTGGAGAAGCGGGGCCGCATCCAGGTGCCCGCCACCTTCGAGGAGTTTCAGAAGCTGGTGCAGGCGGCGCTGGGGACGGACGCGGACGTGGACCCTCGCCCTTCGCCAGGCTCAGGGCAGGCTTTGCGCGGGGGTGACGCCCGAAAACCAGGAGCGGGCGGCCCGACGGGCCCGGGCGGCCCACCGAACACGGTCGATTGGCGGGTCCCCGGCCCTTCCAAGGCCCGTAGGGGTTCACCCTCCGGCGCGCCTGAAGGTTCCCCATCGGCCGCCGGGGAGCGCGAGGCCAGCCTGCGTGGGGTGGCCCAGGCCCTGTGGGCGCGCCTGCAGTACGGCCGGGAGCGGGCAGACCAGGTAGCTAGCCTACTGGCCGCTTCCCTGGCCTGGGACACGCCCCGCCTGTGCCAGCTGTGGCCGAAGCTGCTCAAGGCCGAATACGCCTTCGACAACATCTTCGACCTGCAGTTCCGGCACGGGGCCGAGGCCCGCTTCGTGAGGCCGGCGTCAGCCCTCGCCTCGGGCGGGTCGGAATCGGACGGGCCGAACGCGGCTGGGACAGAATCAGGCGCGACGGAACCGGAAGCAGAATCGGAAGAGTGGCTTGTGGCGGCGGAAGAGCGGCCAGCGGAGGCGGAGGAAGTGCGGCACGCGGTCGAGATCTGGTTCGGCGCCGTTCGCGACGCCCTGACCGGCGGCATGGCGGGCCAGCACAAGTCGCTGGTGGCGCTCTACGAGCTGGCGGTGGACCGGTTTGGGATTCGCTACGAGTTTCTGGAGTGGCGGCCGGCGCTGAGCCCGAATCAATGGGCCGAGCGCAAGCAGCGGCCCGAGTGGCAGGTGCGGGTGCTGACGGTGGACGGCAAGGCCTGGGCCAAACTGGAGGACGGGCGCATCGTGGAGGCGAGAAGCGAAAACGCGAAATCAGAAGTCAGAAGTCAGAGCCGATGAGTCAAGTCTCTCCCGGTCGCCAGCTTGCGGCTGCTCCTTTGCTAGAATGGGCAGGCGAGGAGCCATTACATGTTCATTCAGTCTGTGTCGCGAGCGCCCATCCGGCTGGCGACCCTGTTTCTGGCGGCTGTGACCGTGGTCTGTGGGCTCGTGCTGGCGGCGGGAACGCTGCGGGCTGCGGACGAGTATCCCCTGGGTGCCGACTCCCAACGCCAGCCCGGCGTTCCCCAGGGCGCCGTCACCCATTACACCTGGACCAGCCAGATCTTCCCCGGCACGGTCCGCGACTACTGGGTTTACGTGCCCGCCCAGTACACGCCCGAGAAACCCGCCTGCGTCATGGTGTTCCAGGATGGCGAGGGCTTTATCAAAGAGGACGGCCGGGCGCGCGTGCCGATCGTGTTTGACAACCTGATTGCCAAACATCAGATGCCGGTGACCATCGGCGTGTTTATCAATCCGGGCGTCAGCCCCGGCGTCTCGAAGGCGCCGCAGTCCGGTCAGCCCAAGGAGGCTGTCCGTTTCAATCGCAGCTTCGAATACGATGCCTTGGGCGACCGCTACGCGCGTTTCCTGCTGGACGAGATCCTGCCCGAGGTGGCGAAGCACTACAACCTTTCGACCCGTCCCGACGACCGCGCCATCTCCGGCCTCAGTTCCGGCGGGATCTGCGCGTTCACCGTAGCCTGGAACCGCCCCGACGCCTTCCATCGCGTGCTGAGTTTCATTGGGAGCTTTGCCGACCTGCGGGGAGGCGACATCTACCCGGCACTCGTTCGCAAGACCGAGCCCAAGCCTCTGCGGGTCTTCCTCCAGGACGGGAGCCACGACCTGAACATCTACGCCGGGGACTGGTGGATGGCGAATCAGTCCATGGCCTCGGCGCTCGAGTACGCAGGTTACGATGTGAAGTTTGTGACGGGCGACAAAAATCACGATATGGAGCAAGGCGGTGCGATTCTGCCCGACGCCCTTCGCTGGCTGTGGCGTGATTACCCGCAGCCGGTCGCGAAGCCGGCGCCGAATCACGGGGGCGACAAGCGCACGGCGATCATCGATCCGGACCACGATTGGGAGTGGGTACGCCAGGCCGCCAAGGTTGAACCTGCCGTGGCCGTCGATCCTCAGGAAAACGTCCTCTTCAGCGGCCGCATGGCTGCGGGGGCCGACAGCGCCAATCCGGATCACAGGGTGAAGGCGCTCAAGGCGGAGGCGAGAGGCGTGACGGGGATGATGTTCGGCGCCGATGGAAGCGTGGATGTCTGCGAGCACGACGCCCGGCGAATCGTGCAGTACGGGCCTAACGGGTCGAAGAAAATCCTTGTGGAGGGAGTTGATTGCGAGGACTTGGCGGTCAGGCCGGACGGCGGGATCTACTTCACCGATCCGGCCGGGCATCGAGTGTGGTACTTGAACAGAGCGGGTCAAAAGCGAGTGGTGAATGGAGGAATATCGATGCCGAACGGAGTCCGCCTCTCGCCCGATCAGTCGCTGCTCTTCGTGAGCGATCCGACCGGAAGATGGGTCTGGTCGTTCGCGATTCAGCTCGACGGGTCCTTGGCCCATGGGGAGCCCTTTTATCGCCTCGAGACGCGCGACCAGTCCTCCGCTACGGGCGCCCTCGGAATGACCGTGGACAGCTTGGGTTATCTCTACGTGGCCACGGAGTTGGGCATTCAGGTATGCGATCAGCCGGGCCGGGTGGTGGCCGTTGTCAATTCACCGGCTCCGGGTCCCCTGTCCGGGATGGTCTTCGGCGGTGCGGGTCTTCAGGATCTGTACGTGGTGGCAGGTGACAAACTCTACCGGCGCCGCATGCTGAGAAAGGGGGTTCTACCCTGGGTTACGCAGAAACTGCCGGTCCCCCAATTGTGAAAGGGATATGCCGCCAAAACGCAATGGGTAACGTCGTTCAGCGGCCCGGTGCCGAGTCATACCGGGCGGAGGTAATCAAAATCGCAGCCTTCATGCGCCTGCAGAACGTGCTCCAGAAACATTCTGCCATAGCCTCGGAGGTAATGCGGAGGCGCCGGACGCCACGCGGCCAAACGCGATCGGATCTCTTTCTCGGGAACCCGCAATTCCAGCCTGCGTCGCGGCACATCGAGTTCGATGACATCTCCGCTCTGAACGGCGGCCAGCGGACCGCCCACGGCGGACTCAGGAGAGACATGCAGCACGACGGTGCCGTAAGCGGTTCCACTCATGCGGGCGTCGCTCAGACGCACGATGTCACGCACGCCTGCTTCGAGCAGCTTCTTGGGAATCGGCATGTCACCCCATTCGGGCATCCCGGGCGCGCCCTTCGGCCCGCCGTTCTTCATCACCAGGATCGAGTTCTCATCCACTTCCAGATCGGGATCGTCGACACGCGCCGACAGATCGTCGTAGCTTTCGAACACCACAGCGCGACCCTGGTGCTGCAGCAGGTGCGGAGAGGCCGCGGTCTGCTTCAGGACAGCGCCGTGCGGCGCCAGATTACCCTTGAGGATCACGGTACCGCCTTCGGGTTTCAGTGGCTCTTTCAGCGTGCGGATCACCTCGCGATTGAAACATTCGGCGCGAGCCGTTTCCTCACCGATGCTCTTGCCGCTGACGGTGAGCGCATTCCGGTGCAGCAGCGGATCAAGCTCCTTGATCACGGCCGGCAGGCCGCCGGCATAGAACATGTCTTCCATCAGAAACTCGCCCGAGGGCCGGACGTTGGTGATGAACGGCGTGGTGCGCGAGATCTCGTCGAAGAGCTCGAGCGGCAAGTTGATCCCCACCCGTCCGGCGATGGCCACCAGATGAATGATGGCGTTGGTCGATCCGCCGATGGCCATGTTGACGCGAATGGCGTTCTCAAAGGCCTCGCGGGTGAGTACCTGCGAGGGACGCGGCCCGTCGTGCGCCATGGCGACGGCGCGGCGTCCGCTCTCTTCGGCCATGGCCAGCCGCCGCGAGTCAGCCGCGGGAATATTGGCGCACCCGCTCAGGGTCATACCCAGCGCTTCCACGACGCTGGTCATGGTCGAAGCCGTCCCCATCACCATGCAGTGGCCGGCGCTCCGGCTGATGCAGCTTTCCACTTCGCACCACTCTTCGTCGCTCAGACGTCCTGCCCGCTTCTCCGAGTAGAGCCGGCGCGTGTCCGTGCCGGAGCCGAGCGCCTGGCCACGGAACATGCCGCGCAGCATGGGACCGCCTGTCACCATGATGGCGGGCACATCGGCGCTGGCCGCGCCCATCAACTGCGCCGGGGTGGTCTTGTCGCAGCCGCACAAAAGCACCACCGCGTCGAGCGGGTAGGCTCGAATGCACTCCTCCACATCCATGGCCATCAGGTTGCGATAGAGCATGGTGGTGGGCCTCATCAGAACTTCGCCGAGCGAGATGGTGGGAAATTCGAGCGGGAAACCGCCCGCCGCCCATACGCCGCGCTTCACCGCCTCGGCCACTTGGCGCAAGTGTGCGTTGCAGGTGGTGAGCTCGCTCCAGGAGTTGCAGATGCCCACGACCGGCCGGCCGTCAAACGCACCGCCAGTGAAGCCTTCGGCGCGCAGGTAGGCGCGGTTCGACATGATCTGAAGGGTCTCCCCGCTGAACCATCGGCGGCTCCGGAGGTTGTTGCCTATACTTATAGCCTCAACTGGCATCAGAATCCTTTCCACCTACGTTGCCAACCGGACCTAGCGCCCCTGTTTCGGCGCCTGCCCGTAGACGCCGCTACGCCAATAGGCCTGGTGGCCGATGTAGTCGTCATCGGGCAGGTTGGCGACGATCAGCCGCCGCAGTTCCAGAGCGTCGATGGGGCCCTGCTCCTTGTAGACCACCTCGCCGTCCGGCCGGATCAACATGGTGTAAGGGACGGCGGCGTTCCAGCCGGGGTCGAAAGCAGCCATCAGCGCGTAGAGATCGGTCGAGCCAAAGAGCAGGTTCCGATTGCCGGCGTACTGCTTCTTGAGGGCCGCCAGAACGCCGGCTTGCTCGTCCGGGTAGTTAGCGCTCACCATGGTCAGTTCAAACGGACGGTGCCGGTACATGCGGTACATGGTTTCGAGCGCGGGAAACTCCTCCACACAGGGCCCGCACCAGGTGGCCCAGAAATCCACCAGCAGGAGCTTGCCGGTGGGATTCTTGCGCAGACTCTTCAGATCGTCGGCACTCGCCAGCTTCACGGTTACCGGTTCGCTTTCGATGCGCGCCATTTCTTCCTGGCGCCCCTGCGATTTGTACATCCACTTGGTGGAGCACCCCACGGACGGCGTTTGGGCCTCCGCCACCGGCTTGCCTTCGAGCAGCTCGTCGAGGGCGTCGCGCGCGTCGCGCCGGGTCACATATTGCTCGCGCGGATTGTTGTCAAGCCGGCCCTCGTAGCGCAGCTTGCGTCCCGAATCAAAGATGAACAGGTGGGGCGTGGCGGTGGGTCCGTAGGCGCGGGCCACCTTCTGGGTTTCGCCGTCGTAGAGGTAGGGGAAGTTGAAATGCCGGAACTGGGCCCGAATCTTCATCTCTGCAAACGAATCGCTGACGTCCGTGTAGCCGAGTTCGTCCAAGCGGATGGCGTCCGGGTTGTTCGGCTCGATGGCGACGAAGGCGACCCCGCGGTCCTGATAGTCCGAGACCAGTTGCTTGATGCGGCTCTCGTACATCTGCGCCGTGGGGCAGTGGTTGCAGGTGAAGATGATCACCAGGACTTGAGCGGAGGCATAGTCCTTCAGGCAATGCGTCTTGCCGTCGATGCCCGGCAGGCAGAAGTCAGGAGCCGGCGATCCGATGGGCAGAACCGGTGGCTCGTCGCCAGCCGCCCGGGCAGGGGCCGGCGCCAGTGCGAGGAGCACGAACAAGAGAGCTGGTAGCGTGGTCATTTTCGACCCCCGCCGAGTGAAGCAAAGAGCCGGTTCTCGGCATGTCCCAGGTCTTCCATCAAGTTGCCCGCACCCCTTACCCTGTTGAGTCATCTTCTGTTGAAAGACGTGCTGTTCGACCGCCGCATCCACTCAGTTCGATGAGGAGCGCTCGGCACGACCTCAACCTGACACAGACCGTGGCGCCTGTCAACCTCGGTCGGGCGCATGGTAAACTCAGGACGATGAAAGTGGTTTACCGGGCGCTGTTGCTCGCATTTCTTGCGTATCTTCCCTTCTCTGCCACCCCGGATCTAGGGTGGCGCCTCGCCCGGTCCCCTTCTGCGTCCCCGACTTCAGATGTCTTCTTGATCACCATCGATACGCTCCGGGCTGACCACGTGGGTTGTTACGGCGACAAGAGCATTCGGACTCCGGCGCTGGACCACCTGGCGGCGGATGGCATCCGTTTCGCCAATGCCTTTACTCCGAGCCCGATCACCAATGCGTCCCACGCCAGCATCCTCACCGGGCTGGTTCCCACCCGGCACGGGGTCCGCGATTTTGGAATGCCCCTCTCGGCGGACGTCCCCACCGTGGCGGAAATACTCAAGGCGCACGGTTATTCCACGGCGGCCTTCATCGGGGCCATCATTCTCGACAGCCACAGCCTTGCCCCCGGATTCGATCGTGGCTTCGATTATTACGACAACTTCCCACCCGATCTCCCGAAGTCGGCCTCACGCTATGTGCGCCTCGAACGGCGCGGCATGGAGGTGGAACAGCGGGCTGAGTCCTGGATGCGGAGCCACAGGACGCAGCCACAGTTTATCTGGGTGCACCTCTACGACCCTCACGATCCCTACGACCCGCCACCTCCCTATGACACCGAGTACGCCGGCCGCTTGTACGACGGCGAGATCGCTTACGCCGACGCCGCGCTCGGCCGCCTGGTTGAGTTCTTGAAAGGCCAGAGTCGCTACGACTCCTCGACCCTGATTGTGGTCGGCGACCACGGCGAGGGCCTTGGCGATCACGGCGAGCAGACTCATGGCATCTTCCTGTACGACTCCACCACCCACGTGCCGCTAATTCTGAAACTTCCCCGGAGCCACTCTGATGACGGTGCCGCGAGTCCAGTCAGGAGCATGGTGGTCGGCGCACAGGCGCGGACCATCGACATCTTCCCCACCGTCCTCGACCTGGTGGGAATCCATGATCAGAAACCCGTCGATGGTGCGTCGCTGCGGCCTTTGTGGGCGGAGGCAGCGCTGGAAGGTTCCGGCTTGAAACCCGCAGCCTCTCCGGCCGCGGCTTCGATCGATCGTGTAGCCTTCGGCGAAACGGACTATCCGCTGGGTTTCGGCTGGGCGCCTCTGCGCTCGGCTCGCACGCCGCTCGAAAAGTATATCGAAGCGCCGCGCCCGGAGTTCTACGACCTCGGCGTCGACCCTCGTGAAGCCACGAATCTCTACGAGCCCTGGAGTCCGGAGGTCCAGAGGCTGCGGGCCCTGGTGGCGGATCTCCGCAAGGCTTCCGGGCCAGGTGACGGTTTGGCCGGCAACGCCGGCGAGGTGAGCAGCGCCAAAATCGCGGAACTCAAGGCTCTCGGATACCTGGGAAACAATCCCGGCTCGACCACGGCTCCGGAGCCTTCCCTATTGCCCGATCCCAAGGACGAGATTCAGGTCTTCAACCTGATCCATAGCTCCATGCTTGCCGCCGAGGACGGAAAGGCTGCGCAGGCGCGGCGTGATCTGGAGAGCGCCCTGAATTTGGACCCGAAATCTGGCGTGGTTCTGGCGCAGCTCGGAGAGCTCGAACTCGAGCAGGGCGACTACGCCCAGGCAGCCGAGCTGCTGGCCCGCGCCCTCCGCGTTCGTCCCTGGGATGCCACAGCGGCGCTGGACGAGGCGCGCGCCCGATACGCCACCCGCGACCTGGAAGGTGCGCGCTCGGTCTTGGAAGCAAACGAATCCATTCTGACCGGAAATTACGAAGCCCGCTGCCTGCTGGGCAAGATTTACGTCGAGCTGAAGGCGTGGGACAAGGCGGAAGACCTGCTTCAGGCGGCCATCATCCTTGACTCCAGCCGGCCCGAAGCCTACATCGAGCTCGCCCGCGCGTATCTTGCGCTAACGAAACCCGCCGACGCCTTGGAGCAGCTCGAACAGGCCCAGCTGTTAGATCCGCGTTCGCCGGAAATCTCACTGCTGATTTCCCAAGCCCACCAGCAGGAGGGCAAATCTAACCACCAACCACCAACCACTAGCCACCAACCACCATCCTCTAACCACTGCTTCTAATGAATGCTCGCCGTCTGCTTCGCACCATTATTCTCGTAAATCTCAGCCAGAAAGTGACCCTGCATTTGCGGTGGAGGCGTGATGCCGTAAAGATGAAGGATGGTGGGGGCAATATCGAAGGCGCTGGCCGCGAATCCCATGAACTCGTAGTTTTTCTTGATCCCAGGGCCCATCGCAATAAAGGCGCCCGGAACGTCATCGGCATCCGGGAAGTCGTGCTTGGCGATCACCGGCGTGGTGGAAGGCACCTTGCTGCCATGGCTGTGGTCCGCGTGCTCGTCGCCGAACTCGCGCAGCGGTTTGATGCCGTGGTCGGAGATGATGAACAGAGTGGTGTTGGCGTCAATGAAGGGCAGGATCGCGCCCAAGACTTTGTCGAAGGCCCGGTACTGGTCCGGGAACGCGTCCACGCGTACCGAGTTCACCTTGGCGTTGTAGCCTACGTTGTAGTCCTGGATGGGGTAGAGCCAGTGACCCACGCGGTCCTCGCAGGACTGATCGAACATCGTAAACTCGGTGGGATGGCTCTTGAGCAGATAGACGAAGAGCTTGGTCTGCTGCTCGCGGATCTTCTGCACGCCGTCGAGCCACGCGTTCACTTCCTGGGCTTCTTTGCCCGCCAGGTCCTCGCGGTTGGGCATCCGGGAGCAGTCGATCAGGAAGTCACCCACTTTGGATTCCAGCTCGGGAACCATCGTTTTAGGATAAACGGCGTCTCCACCCTCCACTTCGGAGAGCTTGGGGGCGCACAGAACGCCGTCCTCGCACCCTTTGCCGCGTGTCAGCATCCCGCTGATCATGTAGCCATTCACCGGCATCACCGGAAAAGTGGCCGGTACGTTGGCCATGCCGACGGTGACGCCATGTTTGCTCAGAATGGACCAGACGGGCTCACTCTTCAGCATGTTGGTGTTGGCGGTCTGCCCGTCCACCACAAATCCGGTAATCCCGCTCTTCTCCGGGGGCACACTGGTAAAGAACGTAGTAAACACTTTGGGGCAGTTGGGCGCCGTAATCGTCCGAAGTTTGCCGTAAACGCCGTTTTCAATAACGTGCTTGAGATTAGGCAGCTCGCCGCGGATGAGCAGGGGCCGGACAATGTCCCATTCCATCCCGTTGACCGCCATAATGATCACTTTCGGCTTGGAGCCGGGATCCGAAGAAACTGCCTTCTGACCAAGCATCCCTATCGAGATCAAAGGTAATATGACCCCCATGAGTACGCACACGCCTGTTCGCCTCCGCATAATAGGCCTCCGTCACAAAACGCAATAGCGAAATTATGGGGCAGTGGACACTCTTTAGCAAGCGTTCGGTCACCTTCGATTCGGTCGGCTTTGGACCAAGTGATTCATGAAAGGATCGAGTCCTTCGGGGAAGCGGGGAATCTGCTCCTTTGGGCAAACATCCCCCCTTGTTGTGTCTTTTTGATTGATTTCTCTATGGTTGCCCTACTCGCCCGTTTCGGGTTCGTTTTCCTCCCTCCGCAAACGCCTTTCTGATTCTAAAGCGCTTATCTTGAGCACCATCATCAAAGCTCGGGTTCGTTTAGGTTCGTTCTAGGTTCGTTTTTGGCATTTTTGCTGATTCTAAATAACTTCTCAGGTTCGTTTTTCGATCTAATGGGGGCCCCCCAAATTGGCTTTTGCCGACGGAGCCCCTGGACCAGCCGGGCGATTGGGGGCCGCCTTTGGTGACCGCTTGGGCGAGAGCTAGGATCGCGGATTGAAGCAGCGGTATCACGGGTGTCGGAACTCCCTTTCGATCTCCCGCCGGAATCGATCACGTACGGCCCGTACGAATACGCCCGGCCCTGTACGGCCAGGCTGGCCATGCACCGCCAAGTGCGCGTCGGCATTGCCGGGTAGTGTGATGATGAGGCGCGGGGAGATCGTACTCAAGTCAAGCGTCGGTCAATCGCAGGTCAATTCTCGTGATCTGTCGAAGCGTTGGTAGCCTCGACGAGCGCATTTTCTCGTCGTGGGTTGTTGCGGCCCATGTGGTGAACAAACGCCCACGGCGAGAGACAGCGCTCGCAGTGGCTACCGCCGCTGCCCCCGACGATCCCAAGGTTTACGGCCGTGGCGCACTCGCTTGGGCCGAACCTGCCGTGCCCCGGCGGACATTTCCAGTGGAAGACCCCCAAAATGAGCCCGCCAGAGAAGACATCCCATAAGCCCAGCCTGGGTTGCGGGATTTCGAATTGTTCTGAGGTTTCGGCCAAGGTCACGCCACAGCAGGTAGCGTAACCCTGATTCCCGAGGGGCTGCGGCTTTTCTGCCCGACGACCTAACAGCCGCTGACCTGCACGACACGCGCTACGAGCTACTCGTGATGCTTCGCGATAAGTTCACGGACGGCGGCGACCAGGTGATGCGGGACCTTCATCACAGTTTCATCCTGATCGGCGAAGGCGGCTTCATCTTCGGCCACAGCTTGTTCAGGCGTTTGCTGCTCATAATGAGCGAGGACGCTTTGAACCCTTTCGTCATCCCACCCCTGCGGGAATCTGTTCATATGTGCCTCCGGCGTCTGCGCTTACGATAGGCAAGCAAAGGCTTACCTCTGAGTTCGTAAGCGGTAATTACAAAGACGCTGTCAGGTTCCGGGTCCGGGACATAAATCACACGCAGGTACCGCCCGGCGCTTGTCTGGCCAATCGCAACTCGCGAATTCTTGCGTCCAGGCCGGTCTTCACCCGGCGCTTCCAACACGTCTTCCACTTCCATTTCGCTAACGCCATGCTTGAGGACGTGGGGCTGGCCTGTCGACGGGTCAAGGTAAAAACGAACGTTCATCGCCAGCCCAAGGCAAGCTTAGCACAGAACCGCGGAACTTCGCGCGAGTCGTTCGGCCCCACAAGCGAGGACCCTACAAGACAATCCGCGCTACGAATTTGCCTTCATGTCGTCACGTCTGTTGCCCATCATTACCAGCACGATCTTTTTTGCCTCTTCGATCTCGTCTCGACTGATGGTATGAGCCATGCCCGGATAGCGTTGCAGGGTCACGTGTGCGCCTAGCGCGGAGAGCACGGAGGCGGATTCCTGCACCCGTTCCCAGGGCACGTGGGGGTCCGGATCACCCGCGCCCAGATAGGCGGGGGTGCCGGCGAGACCGCCCGGGTAATTGAAGCGGGTTCCCGGCGGCCCGATGAGGCCGCCCGTGAAGGCCATTAGACCGCCATATCGAGCGGCGTTCCTCGCCACAAACTCGGTGGCCAGGCAGGCGCCCTGCGAGGACCCCGCCACGATCATTCGCGGTCGCGAAAGACCGGCGCGTGCCGCCCGCTCAACCACCCTTCCCAGGGCACTGAGCGCGGAGGTCAACCACGGTTCGTTTTGTTCGAAGGGACTGCGGATACCAGGTGTGGCCGGCCGCCTCGGGGGCGAGATAGGCCAGATCAGGATGATGGAGTTCGCGCCCGAGACCCAGAATGTCGGCCGCCGGGGCGCCGCGCCCGTGAACCAGGATCACCACGCCGGCGGCTGCCTCGAGCGGCCGCCCGTACTCACGCACCGGCTGATCACGATGAGGATCGGCGGCCACGGATCACCTCGCCCCCGTGCGGGGTTGGACGAGTGGAGGAAGCACCTGTTCGATTTGATTGCGATGCGGCCCCAGCCAGGAGGGCAGCTTCAAAGCTTCACCGAGATGCTCCAGCGGCTCGTCAATGGCAAATCCCGGGGGGTCCGTCGCCAGCTCGAACAAGACGCCTCCGGGCTCGCGGAAGTACACGGAGCGGAAGTAGCAACGGTCGATCACCGGCGTAACGTTCAAACGCTTTTCCACCAGCCGTTCACGCCACGCTTTCTGCGATGAATCATCGGCCACTCGCCAGGCGACGTGGTGCACCGTCCCGCCGGAGATTCTGCCGTAAGGCCCCTCGGCCAGGCACAGCACATCCACCCGGGCTCCGGCGCCCACATCGAAGCGGAACCGGTTACCCTGTTCCGCCACTTTGCGAAAGCCCATCGTGAGCAACACGTCGGCCGTTTCTTCAAATCCTTGTTCGGAGAGCGTGACCGCGTAGAATCGGCGGATGAGGTGCTCTTCCGGAACGCTCGCACCGCTCCAGGGGTGCGGTTCCCTGGTTCCGGGGTGCCCGGCCATCTCCAGTTTGAGGCCGTCCGGATCGGCAAAGGTGAGCACTTCCTCGTCAAAGCGTTTCCCGGAGCGCTCCACGGGTATGCCCGCCGAGCGCAGCCGCCGCTCCCAATAATCCACCGATTCTTCTGGAATACTGAACGAGGTCACCGTCACCTACCCCACTCCCGGGCTGCCCCGCGCCGCCCCTGGCCAGGGGAAAAAGGTCAGGATGGTTCCGGGCGTGCCGGCCTCGTCGCCAAAGTAGAGATGATACGTGCCGGGGTCGTCGAAATTCACGGTTCGTTTCACAAGCCGCAGGCCGAGCAGTTCGGTGTAGAAATCCAGGTCGCGCTGCGGGTCCGACGCGATCGCCGTGACATGGTGGATGCCCAGGACGGGTGGGTTCATCATGCCGCTCCTTCTTCAGCAGTGGCTCTCGTACCAGCCCGGGCGGGCCCGGAGTCATTTCCTGGTCATTTCTTGGCTGTGACCGGCCGCAGGATCATCACTTCGGTTGCTTTGATAAGAGCCGCCGCGGTGTCTCCAACCTTCAGGCCGAGATCGCGGCAGGCATCGCGCGTGATGATGGCGGTCACCGATTGCCCGCCCACATCGAGCGTGACCTTGGCGAGCAGGCCCACCACTTCAAGCGAGGTGACGCGGCCCACAAGCTGGTTGCGGCCACTGATCAGGTGCTCAAGGCCGGAGAGCGATACCTTTCGGGGCGCCTTGGGGCGGCTGGTCTTCGCTGCCTTCTTGCCGGTCGCGAAGAGGATCCGGTCCACCTCCGTGCGCGGGATGCGGTGGTGGCCCCCCGCCGTCTTCACGGAGCGGATCTTGCCACGGTAAATCCACTGCTTCAGCGTGGGGTAACTCACGCCCAATTCTTGTGCTGCGTCAGCGAGGTGGAGTAATTCCATAGAACCTCAGTTTGCGCCGGCGCTTACCGGCCCGGGCCCGCAGGATACGCGGGCAGATCGGGCGGCCGCGGCGGCAGCGTCTTCGGATGCTCCCTGATCTCTTGCATCAGGATCTCAATGGCCTTCTCGAGCTGCGGATCGTGGCCGGCCATGACGAGGTCCGGCCGGTTATCCACTTCGATGTCGGGCGCAACGCCGCGGTTCTCGATCACCCACTGGCTGTCGAGGCCATAGAGCGAGAACTCCGGCCGGGTGATGTAGCCGCCATCCATGAGGCGAATCTCGCCGCGGATGCCACGTACACCGCCCCAGGTGCGAGTGCCGATCAGCGGGCCGAGCTTGTACTTCTTGAAGAAATAGCTGAAGTAGTCGCCGTCCGAGGCCGCGTAGTGGTTCGTGACGCAAGCCATATAGCCGTATAAGACGGGATCAGGCTCGGTGCCGCTCTCAAAGTTGCGCGCTGCCTCCATGCCCGCCAGGATACGGCGGAGGCGCTCGAAGATGATCTGGTCCACGAATCCGCCGCCGTTGTAACGCACGTCGATGACCAAGCCCTCCTTGCGGATCTGCGGGAAGAATTGTTTCACGAATTGGTTCAACCCCGAGGCCCCCATGTCGGGCAGATAGACGTAACCCACCTTGCCGCCAGTGGCCTCGTCCACCTTGCGGCGATTGGTATCAATCCAATCAAGCTCGTGCAGGCCGAAATCATTGGAGAGCGGCTTCACCACCACTTTGTGAGCTCCGTCCTCCGTGGGCTTGTTGTTCACGGTCAGGGTCACATTCTCATTGGCAGTGTTCAGAAAAGCCTGGTAAGGATTTTCCGGGACCTTTAAGGGCCGGCCGTTCACCGCCAGCAGATAGTCGCCCTCCTTCACTTCCACGCCGGGCTCAGTGAGCGGGGAGCGCAGGCCGGGGTCCCAGTTCTCACCGGGATAGATCTTCTTGAAGCGGTAGAGCCCGTGCTCGTCGTCAGCTTCAAAGTCGGCGCCCAGCAGCCCAACGTTGACAGGGGTCAGATCAGGTGAGTCGCCGCCTCCCACGTAAGTGTGCGAATTCGAAAGCTCGCCGATCATCTCGCCCATAATGGAGGTCAGGTCGTAGCGGTCCGCCACGTAAGGCAGAAGTTGGGCGTACTTGTCGCGCTCGGCGGCCCAGTTCACGCCGTTCATGGAGGGCTCGAAGAAGTAGTCGCGCTCCTGGCGCCAGACTTCGTTGAACATCTGCTTCCATTCGGCGCGCGGATCAACCTCGGTTTCGAGATGAGCCAGGTTCAGAGCTCCATCACCCACCTTGTGAGGTGGGGCGGTGCCTTCAGGGACCTTAGCGTCCACGATGCCGTAGATACGGCCGCCCCCGCCTTCGCCACCCCCGACCGCGGGGAGCGCCGAATACAATAACTTGCTGCCGTCGAACGAGAGCGCAAAATTGTTGGCGCCATCCACCAGCAGGTGGTCTTTGCGCTCTTTCAAGTCGAAGAGATGAATGGCAGGACTCTGGCCCGGAAGGGGCCCGTCGAGCCCAAACATCGGCGCCGACACATAAAACACGCGACCCGTTGCGGCCTGGACGCTGCGGTAGTTTCCGTAGGGAACTGGGAGGGCCACGATCCGATTGCCAATGCCATCCAGGTCGATGCGGAACGGCTCTTTTTTCTCGGTCTCCGGTTTGGCCGCCTTCTCTTCCGCGGAAGGCTTGGACCCGGCTTCGCCCGCAGTCGGCGGCGCGCCACCCGGCGGGGTCCCGGGTACCGGAGTCGGCGTGGCCGGCGGCTTCACGGTCACCTCATCGCTTTCGGGCGCGAAGGGCGAAGGCGTATCGGCGCGCAGCGTCACGGCATAGATGCGCGTGGCCTCGGGGTTCGAGAACTCGGAGTCAAACACGCCCAGCACTTCGTTGTAATCGCGCTCGGAGAGGAAGTAGAAGTATCTCCCTTCGGGATCGAAGGCCGGACTGTGGCTGTTGTAAAAGTCCGTGGTGACAGGCGTGATCTTGGACCTGTCGAGTGAATAGAAGTAGAGCACCTCGTTGTGATTTTGGGCGTTCTTGCCATAGGCGACCCAGTGGCTGTCCGGCGACCAGACGTATTGGTTCAGGTCGAAGTAGCGCGCCTGATCGATCAGCACCGGCTTCTTTTCGGTGATGTCCACGTAGAACAGACGCAGGCTCTTATCAGCATAGAGCAGCTTCTTGCTGTCCGGAGACCACACCGGCGCCAGGCGGAACATGGAGCCGTCGAAGGTGATGCGCCTCTCCGGGGCGGAGCCGTCCTGGGGCGCGATATACAGCTCATCCTCACCGCTGCGGTCGGAGAGATAGGCGATCCAACGGCCGTCCGGCGACCAGGTGGCATCCTTTTCGCGGATACCCGGCGTTTCAGTGATATTCCGGATGCTGCCTTCCTTGGCCGGCACGGTGAAGACGTCCCCGCGGGCGGTGAGCACGGCGCGCTTGCCGTCCGGCGCGAGGTCAAAGGCCGTCACCAGCTTGGCAACGTTCGTCCAGTGCCGGCGCGCCAGCTCACGGCCTCCGGCCAGGTCGATGGTGACCTTCTGAGCTTTCCCGGTCTTGAGGTCGAACACATAAAGGTAGCCGCCGTTTTCGAACACAATCGCATCCGGACCGAGGCTGGGCCACTCCACGTCAAAGTCCTGGAAGTGGGTCAACTGCCGGATCTCGTGAGTCTTCAGGCCGTAGCTGTAGAGATTTAGCCGGTGCTCGGGGCCGCGATCCGAGTCGAAGTAGATCGTGTCCTGGTGCCACATGGGAAAGGTATCAGTCCACTCGGTGTGCGGCATCTGCTCAATCTGATTGGTCTTGAAGTTGTAGATCCAGATGTCCTGCGCCATGCCGCCGGTGTAACGCTTCCAGGTTCGAAAGTTGCGAAAGATGCGGTTATAGGCCATGCGCGTGCCGTCCGGCGAGAACGACATCAGGCCGCCCATGTCGATGGGCAGCCGCACGGGCAAGCCGCCCGCGGCGCTCACCACGAACGGGCGCCCGAACCAGCCGTTGAACGTGTCGCGGCGCGACAAGAACACGATCCGCTTGCTGTCCGGGAACCAGCTTAGGACCTGATTGTGGATGCCCATACGTTCGCTGATCGGCGGGCCGCCCGGATGAAACGTCAGTTGTCTTGGATCGCCGCCTGCGGCCGGCATCACGTAAACGTTGAAATTCCCGTCATACTGCCCCGTAAAAGCGATGGAGCCCCCGTCCGGCGAGAACTTTGGAAAGAGCTCAAGCCCGGGGTGCGCGGTGATACGCCGCGCCACTCCGCCCTCGCGCGACACCAGCCACAGATCGCCCGCGTAGCTGAAAACAATCTGATTCTTGGAAACATCCGGAAACCGCATCAGGCGCCCTTCGGCTTCCTGTCCGAACCCGGCCGCAGGCAGCAAAGTGATTAAGCCGACGCCGAGAACCGCGGCCAAAAGCCAGGGTCGAAAACCCTTCATCTGCAATTCTCCTCCTGTTTCCGGGGCGGTACCGGCGCCCGGTGAAGAGGGCGATTATATGCGATTCAGCGCGCTGCAGGATTAGAATCGAGCGATCAGGCCGCGGTCATTGCACGGAATAGGTTATGATTCCTGTTCCGGGGGGAGCGCGAACGACGAGATCATATCCATCCTGCCCGTGGCGATCTCGTCCAGAGGATCTCCGGAGGCTTTCATGATGCTTTCATTCTGCAGACTCGATGGCTTTCGCCGTCAGAATCACAAGGCGCACGTTCGTATCCCGTTCTCTAGCGCTCTTTTCTGTCCTTGCCAGGCGGCCAGCCTGATGATACTCGCAGTTTCTCTTCTGGCGGGCTCGATGGCCTTGGCCACCGACGTCACGACCTATCACAACGACACGGCCCGCACGGGCCAGAACCTGCAAGAGACGATTCTCACCCCTAGCAACGTCAATTCCTCGACCTTCGGCAAGCTGTTCACTGTCTCCGTGGACGGCGTGATCGACGCCCAGCCCCTTTACCTGTTTTCGGTTTCGATTTCGGGCGGAACGCACAACGTCCTCTATACGGTCACCGAGAACGATAGCGTTTACGCCTTCGACGCCGACACCGGGGCTCCGCTGTGGCAGGTCTCTGTGCTGGGAGCGGGTGAGACCCCGTCCGACACGCGTAATTGCAGCCAGATTACCCCGGAGATCGGGATCACCTCCACACCGGTGATCGATCGCGCCAGCGGCACTCACGGCACGATCTATGTGGTGGCGATGAGCAAGAATTCTTCCGGAACGTACTTTCAGCGCCTCCACGCCCTCGATCTGACGACTGGCGCGGAGGAGTTCGGAGGGCCGGTCACGGTCCAGGCGAAGTACCCCGGCATGGGCGACAACAGCCAGGGCGGGTTCGTGGTCTTTGATCCCAAGCAGTATGCGGAGCGGGCCGGCCTGCTGCTGCTGAACCACGTCATCTACACAGCTTGGACCTCACACTGCGATATCCGTCCTTACACCGGCTGGCTGATCGGCTACAGCGAGAGCACGCTGGCGCAAACCGGAGTGCTGGACGTCACACCCAACGGCAACGAGGGAGCGATCTGGCAAGCGGGTGACGGCCTGGCGGCCGCCGAAGGCAACATCTACTTTCTCGATGCCAACGGCACTTTCGACACCACTCTCAACGTGCAGGGCTTCCCCAACCAGGGCGATTACGGAAACGCATTCGTTAAAGTGTCGACGGTCAAGAACAAACTGACAGCGGCCGACTATTTCACCATGTACAACACGGTCGCCGAATCGGACGCCGACGAGGACCTGGGCTCCGGCGGCGTGATGCTGCTGCCGCCGCTGAAGGACTCGAGCGGCGCCACGCAATCCTTGGGAATCGGCGCCGGCAAGGACGGGAACATCTACATCGTGAACCGGAACCATATGGGGAAGTTCAATCCCAACAACGACAGCGCCATTTATCAGGAGATTGACGGCGCTCTGCCGGGCGGAGACTGGTCGATGCCGGCCTTCTTCGCCGGCGATGTCTATTTCGGACCGCAAGGGAACAACCTGCTGCAGTTTCAGTTTTCAAAGGCTAGGCTCTCCACCTCGCCTGTCTCCAGAAGCGCGGTCAGCTTTGAGTATCCCGGCAGCACGCCGAGCGTCTCCGCCAACGGCAAAAGCAATGGGATCGTGTGGGCCATCGAGCATAGCAATCCCTCGGTGCTGCACGCTTACAATGCCGCGAGTCTCGCGACCGAGCTCTATAACAGCAGTCAGGCCTCCGGCGGGCGCGATCAGTTCGGAAGTGCCAGCCATTTTGGAACCCCCACCATCGTGAATGGCAAGGTCTATGTGGGCACGACCACCGGGGTGGCCGCATTCGGCCTGATCGGCGGTAACTAGAGCACCGTGCGGTCAGAGTCCGCCGGCGGCGGAAGGACTAGACCGGGGGCCGGCCTGGAGATTTCGGTCTGAGGTGAATCATGCGTCGTTCGGTCTATCTGGTTATTCTTGGGTCTTTGGCCACCGCCGCGCTGGCCAACGCTTTCGTGGCGCGCAATCCTCAGACTGATTCACGCCTGAAGAGGGCCTCGCGCCGTCCGTCGCAGAACGGTTGGACGTTCGTGCATCTCGAAGGCACGCCGGACGAAGTTGGCTTTCAGAACGGCTATCTGCTGGCTCCCGAGATCGCCGACCTGGAGCGGGTGGTCGCACTCGAAGAAAGCCGCGACTCCGGGAAGGACTGGAGGTTCTTCCGCGACGCGGCAAAGAAAATGATGTGGCCGCACATCGAACAGGAGTACCGCGAGGAGCTGCAGGGGATCGCCGAGGGGTTGAACGCGCGCGGCGTCAAGCTCGACCTCTGGGACGTGGTGGCGATCAATGCGTTTCCAGAATGGAACTATTACGCCGCCCAGTACGACAAGGACCATGGCGCCAGGCCGCTCGCCAGCCTGGCTGCGCCCGAACACTGCAGCGCGTTTGTGGCCACGGGGAGTTACACCAAAGACGGCAGGGTGGTGATGGCGCACAACAACTGGAGCGGCTACCTCGATGGCGAGCGCTGGACCATGATCTTTGACATTGTGCCGGAGAAGGGAAATCGCATCCTGATGGATGGGCTTCCCGGCGTCATTCACAGCGGGGACGATTTCGGCATCAACTCGGCCGGTATCCTCATTACCGAGACCACTATTTCTGATTTCTTCGGATACGACCCAAGCGGGATTCCCGAATTTGTCCGCGCCCGGAAGGCCATGCAGTACGCCAACTCCATTGACGATTTCGCGGCCATCATGAAGCAGGGCAACAACGGCGGCTACGCGAATGATTGGCTGGTGGCGGATACCAAGACCAACGAGATCGCCAGCCTGGAATTGGGTCTGAAGAACGTGAACCTGGAACGCAAACAGGACGGCTACTTTGTAGGTTCCAATTTTCCCATCAACCCTAAGCTGGCGGAGGAGGAGACCCGCTTTCCCCTTAAGGATATGGCGGCCAGCGCCAACGCCCGCCATGTGCGCTGGGACCAGCTCATGGCCGAGAACAAAGGCAGCATCGACGTGGAGGCCGCGCAAAGGTTCCTGGCGGACCACTACGACAGTTACACCGGACGGGAAGAACCGAGTGAGCGCACGCTGTGTGGTCACCTCGACCTGTCGCCGCGCGGATCCCTGCCTTGGCAGCCGCCATACGGCATCGCCGGCGCCGTTCAAAATAAGGTTGTGGATTCCACCCTGGCGGAGCGCATGTCCTTCACGGCGCATGCCGGTCACGCCTGCGGCCTCGACTTCAAGGCCGCGGCGCACTTGCAGGCGCATCCCGAGTTCTCCTGGGAGAAGCCTTACCTGCACGACATGAATGCCTACCCCTGGACGACCTTCTCCGTTGAGTCTCAACGTTGAACCTGGAACGATTACAGTTAAGAGACGCTGCACGTCCTACGGTGCGAGGCGAGAGCACGAACCATAGCTACGCCTTGCCGGCTATACATGCATGCGGCCGCGCGCTTGGTCTGCCGTAAAGGGCGGAGCGAGGAGGGCTGAGCGTTGGGAGGAAAGGGCCGCAGGTCACGCGCTGAACCCGCACAACTCCGCGCTGCCGGTTAAGGTTCCGGGCAGGGCGTAGCACTTTCACTCCAGCCAAAGCTGTCGGGCGAGCCGTTGGGATGCACTCAGGCGTCCATATCCGGACGCGCCTGGCCCGGAATCGAACGCTTGTCTTTAAGGATTCGGCGCAAAGCTCAACAAAACACGACCATTGTCAGCGGCATTCCGGTTGCAGGTCAGAATGAGTGTTGTCGAGCTTGCTTTTTGACCTCCGATACTCAGCGAGAAGTTTCATACGAAGGCCTGGGTTGGCTCTGGCCTTGTTATTCACGATTGCGCTCGGCATCGCCAGCTGTGTTTCTGTCCATGGATTCGTTCAGGGCTTGACAAGACCTTCGTCTCCGCTGGGCTCTCTCGACCGGCTCGTCTCGGTATTCGGGCGAGACGAGCGTGGCGAAACAGGGCCGCTCTCCAAGCAACAGTATCTGTACGCCGAAAGCCGGCACGATGTATTCCAATGGCTTGGCGCGGCGCGCGTATCGCCAGGCACCGTCATAATGGCCGGCCAAACGGCCCTGGTGCCGATAGCCGCCGTGACGCCCAACCTCGCCGGAGCCTTCGGTCTGCCGCTGGACCATGGTGTTGTGATCAGCCATCGCATCTGGCAGGGCGACTTCGGTGCGGCGGCCGACGTTCGCGGTAAGGAGATTCAGATCGATGGCGTGACCGCTCGCATCAGCGGTGTTGCGCCGGATTGGCTGGAAGGGATATATCGCGAGCGCCCCGTTGACGTCTGGAAGCCTTTGCAAGAGGAAGTCTTACAACGGCTCGACGATCACTCCCGCAATCTCTGGGTCCTCGCAGGGCTGGACCGTCACATTTTGCCGCGTGAGGCGCAGGCAGCCGTTCAGCCTGGGCACCGCGCCAGCGAGCTGGCCGTGGTGCGTTACACCGGCATGATGCCCGAGATGGCGGCGGGCATCTCACGGGTCGGCACACTCCTGGAGCTCGCGGCCGGCGTAGTGTTCTTTATTGCCTGCGTCAATGTGGGTTTGTTCCAAGTCGGACGCGCCTTTACGCGCTTCCATGAGACTGCCCTTCGCGTCGCCCTCGGAGCCAGCCGCGCTCAACTCGTCCACGAACTACTCTCCGATAGCGTACTGATCTCGGTTGCTGGCGGAGGATTAGGCATGCTGCTCGCTGTGTGGACGTCGTATCTTGTTCCTGCACTCCTCTACGACCAGGATGCGCAGCATCTGATATTCGCGCCGGACCTGTTCAGCATCGCCGAGGCGTCCGTCGTGTGTGTCGGAATCACAACCTTGTGCGGTCTGCTACCGGCCCTGGCAATTCCGCATAAGCGCCCGATGAACGTTCTTCAGGGAGACAGGGCTGGAAGTTCGCCGACGATGCGACGCCTGCGGCTCGGACTTGTGGCGGCACAAATGGGGAGCTGCTGCGTCCTCGTGATGTCGACTGCTTTCCTGCTCGACGGTCTTCGCGCTGCGCTGGTTACGAGCGCGGGCCAGCGGCTCGGGCATACCGTTTTTGCCACCGTGCAGGCGAATCCACGTGTGGCCATCGAATATTTCCAGCGAGCCGAGGACGCGGCGAGAGCAGTGCCCGGTGTATCCGGGATCGAATGGGCCGGAACGCTCCAGGGAAGTGAACCCATACGGCAGTCATTCCGCATCGAGCCGGCACAGTTGCCGCTGCGCGAAATCACCCTGGACACCGATTGGATCACGGCTGACTCGCTCAAGCTCTTCAGCCTCCCGCTTACGGCCGGGCGCATGTTCGGGACCGCAGAGCGAACGTGCCGAGTCGCGATCGTGAATACCGAGGCAGCCGAAGAACTCTTCGGCGGCTACACAGCCGGCCGAACCCTGCGAGATCCTGAGGGCAACCCGCCGCTCGAAATCATCGGCGTGGTCGCCATGCGAAAGCCGGAGCACGCCAAGAAAAGCCTGCCCACACTCTACTACGACTATACCGGTCACGAAGATGCTCCACCAGGAAAAACCAGTGACGTGCGATTTCGCGCGGCCGTTGCTTCGGAGCTCGGCTGGGCCGAGCTCGAAACCAATGTCGTGTCGCCAGGCTATCTCGATGCAATAGGAAACAAGCTAATCGCGGGCCAGGGTCTTGCCGGCCACAAAAAATCCACGGAATGCCGTATCGGCATCGTCAATCAGGAGGCCGCCGACCTCTACTTCGATGGAAACGCGGTTGGAGCCGCGGTTATCGACGAGCAAGGCCGCCGCACCGGCATCGTCGGGGTAGTGCATTCGGAGCCACTCGGAACTTTCCAGCGGCGTGCGGAGCCTGCGTTGTATCTCCCGATGTCGCAGGACACCCTCACACGGATGAGCATGATGATCCGTGTGCGAAAGGTAAGCGGCCTTCTTTTGGACGATCTGCTCCGCAGGCTTGAGGCGGTGCCAGGGCACGCCCCGAGTCCGGTCCTCGTGAGGACGTTCGAAGCGTACCTCAATCAGACTTCGCTGGCGCCATTACGCATTGCGACCCTGATTCTTGGCGTCTCGGCCACGATGGCGCTCCTGCTCAGCGTTCTCGGCCTGTTTGGCGCCTTGAACGACGCTGCGCGACAACGCCGCCGCGAGTTAGCAATTCGCATTGCTCTCGGAGCGCAACGCTGGCGCGTAATCGGTCAAGTGCTGGGAGAAGGAGTACGGCTTGCTGCCGCAGGCACCCTGGCAGGCATGCTCGCGTCCCTTGCGTTATCGCGATGGATGAGCGGAATCACACGGGGCAGCGGTTGGCCGGCCTTATGGGTGTGGCTAGCAGCGCCGATTGCGTTAGCGGGGGTGGTTACAATGGCAAGCGTCCTACCCGCGCGCCGGGCGTTGATGGTGAACCCACTCATGATCATGCGCGAGGACAATTGACAACGATTTCGCATTCATATCTTTCCACCAGTACGAATTCCCGCATGGACCCAAGTCCTACCTGCGCGACATGAATGCCTACCCCTGGACGACCTTCTCCGTTGAGTCTCAACGTTGAACCTGGAACGATTACAGTTAAGAGACGCTGCACGTCCTACGGTGCGAGGCGAGAGCACGAACCATCTCTACGGTTTGCCGACATAACTGGCCAATCGTGATGCCCGCTTGAGGTCTAAATATAGCAGAATATTGAGGTTACAAGCGCGTGCACAGATTGGACCAGTTATATCGAAATTAACCGGCCAAACTGCTTGATTATAAAACGCTTACGCCAGATTTAGGTGCAAGCAGATTTGGACCGGTTAATTTTAACTATACGACCAAGTAGCAACGAATCGGAGCTATTCATGCCGCAGTGCTACCATCGGATCCACTCTGGTGGCGCGCCGGGCCGGGATGTAGCTCGCAACACACGCGACGCAGGTCAGCGCCAGTGAGATCCCGGCGAAGGTCATAAAG
>DATDGR010000054.1:0-38412 GCA_036521995.1 Terriglobia bacterium
GAATGGGCCGTGCGCGCGCGCGTAGCGGCCAACCAGATCTTCGAGCGGATCGATTCCTCCCGGTCCTCCCGTCGCCGCCTGGAGGAAGGCCTTGGGCAGGCCGGGCGGAAGTGGCGCGCCGACGACGTCGCGGTAACGAGCAGCGTCTTCGGCGGCGATGTACCGCCCTTCGCCGGCCACCGGAATCGCCACCACGCGCCGGGAGTGGGTCAGTGCCGCGATCGACTTCGCCACTTCGGCGCTGGCCGACCTGGCCTTGATTTCGGCTGGCGAAAGATCGCCGAGGCTGAGCAGCAGATCGCGGACTCCGTCGGCCGAGCGGGCGCGGCGGCGCTCATCCAGGCATTGAAGCTCGCGCTCCACCTCCTCGACCGCCGCAGAATCGAGCAACTCGCGCAGGTCCAGGTCGCCCAGCAGTTCACGCAGGCGCGTCTGATCGATGGCCAGCGCCTGGGCGCGGCGCTCCGCCAGCGGAGCGTCGCCGTCGTAGATAAAGTTGGCCACGTAGCCGAACATGAGCGAGGCCGCGAAAGGCGAGGGGGCACCCGTATCGACCGTCACCACGCGCAAGCCGCCCTGGCGAATTCGCTTGAGCGTCGCCACCAAACCGGGCATGTCAAAGACGTCGCGCAGGCACTCGCGATAAGTCTCGAGCAGCAGCGGGAATGAGGGGTAGCGTGAGGCCACGGCCAGCAGATCAGCCGCCCGCTTGCGCTGCTGCCACAGCGGCGAACGCGCGCCGGGACGACGCCGGGGCAGGAGCAAGGCTCGGGCGGCGGCTTCACGGAACCGTGCTGCGAATAAGGCGGTTCGTCCCAGTTGCTGCGTCACCAGGGACTCGATCTCGCTGGGCTCCGGCAGAAGCAAGGGAGCCTCCGGAGGCTGATCCCTGTCAGGAAGGCGCATCACGAAACCGTCGTCCGTCCACAAGGTTTCGACGTCCATCTCCGCAAAGCTGCCGCCGGCTCGGATGCGCGCCGTAGCGGCCATCGACCAGGGCGCGTGCAGGCGGCTGCCGAACGGCGACAGCAGGCAAACGCGCCAGTCGCCCATCTCGTCGCGGCAGCGCTCGATGACCAGCGTTTCGTCATCGGGGACAGCGCCACCCGTGGTTGCAGCCTGCTCGGCGAGGTAGGCCAGAAGGTTCTCGGCAGCGGTCTCGTTCAGACCGTGCTCGCGCGTGAGCCGGGAGACGGCGGCTGGCGGCGGCATCGCGCGCAGGGTGCGCATCAACTCGCCGATGGCCCGGCCGAATTCGAGCGGGCGGCCGAAGTGGTCGCCGTGCCAAAAGGGCATCTTGCCGGGCTCACCGGGCGCGGGCGCCACCAGCACGCGGTCATGGGTGATCTCCTCAATCCGCCAAGTGGAGGCGCCCAGCACGAAGGTCTCGCCCACGCGACTTTCAAACACCATCTCTTCGTCGAGTTCGCCCACACGCGCCGAGCCTTTTTCGGCCCCGACTCGGAAGACGCCGTAAAGACCCCGGTCGGGAATGGTGCCGCCGCTGGTCACCGCCAGCCGCCTGGCGCCGGCGCGCGCCGACAAAGTGTTGGTCAGGCGATCCCAGTTGAGGCGCGGGCGCAGCTCCGCGAATTCGTTCGAGGGATATCGTCCCGCCAGCATGTCGAGCACCCCTTCGAACAGGGCGCGGCTGAGACCGGTGAAGGGGGCAGCGCGACGCGTCAGAGCGAGCAGGTCATCCACGCGCCAGTCCTCGACGGCCACCATGGCGACAATCTGCTGGGCCAGAACGTCGAGCGGCAGACGCGGGTAGCCGACAGACTCGATGCGGCCGTCGAGCATGGCGCGCGTGGAAGCTGCGCAGGCCGCGAGATCGCCCCGATATTTCGGGAAGATGATCCCCAGGCTGGTAGCCCCCGCCTGATGGCCGCCCCGGCCGATGCGCTGCAAGCCGGACGCGACCGAGGGCGGGGCCTCGATTTCGACCACCAGGTCGATCGCACCCATGTCGATACCGAGCTCGAGCGACGAGGTAGCGACCAGGCCGCGCAACGTGCCCGCCTTGAGCTGGTCTTCCACTAACAGGCGCTGCTCGCGGGCTAGCGACCCATGATGGGCGCGGACCAGCGGCTCACCCGCCAAGTCGTTCAGGGCCCCGGCCAGGCGCTCGGCCAGCCGCCGGCTGTTGACGAAGAGCAACGTGGAGCGGTGGGCGCGGATTAGCTCGACCAGGCGTGGATGAATGGCCGACCAGATCGAGGTGCGCGCCGGCCCTTGGGAGGCCACGGCGCTCCGACCACCGGGAGTAGTCTCAAACTCGCCGATCCGCGCCATGTCCTCCACCGGCACTTCAACGGTGAGTTCCAACCGCTTGCGTTCGCCGGTGTCGATCAGCGTCACCGGGCGGTAGATAACGGAACTCGATTCGTCGTCTGCCGGCGAGACAGCGGCCTCCCGGTTAGGCCCAGCGCAGCGAAGTACCTCAGGGTGAGATTTGGCGAGCGAACGACCGCGGCGAGATGCTTGATCCCGATCAGCACGAGGGGTCCGCACGGGGCCGTCCACCTGGCACGGCGCCGCACCCCCCAGAAAGCGGGCCACTTCCTCAAGCGGACGCTGCGTGGCCGAAAGACCGATCCGCTGCAGCGGCCGCCCGCAAAGATGCTCGAGGCGCTCAAGCGAAAGGGTGAGATGCGCTCCACGCTTGTTGGGCACCAGGGCGTGAATCTCGTCAAGAATGAGCGTATCAACCGGGCGCAGCACTTCCCGGGCATTCGAGGTCAGCAGCAAATAGAGCGACTCCGGAGTGGTGATGAGGATGTCCGAGGGGTCGCGGCCGAAGCGGGCGCGCTCGGCCGCCGGCGTATCGCCCGTGCGTATGGCGACCGAAGGCAGGGAAAAAGCCTCACCGCGGGCGCGAGCAGCATGCGCGATCCCTGCCAGCGGGGCACGCAGATTGCGCTCCACGTCCACCGCCAGGGCCTTGAGCGGCGAAACGTACAGGATGCGGCAACGGCGGAGCCTCTCAGGTTCCGGCGAGAACATCAAGCGCTCCAGGCACCAAAGGAATGCCGTCAGCGTCTTTCCGGTTCCCGTCGGTGCGACAATCAGGGTGGATTCACCCCGGATGATGGGCGGCCAACCGAGACGCTGCGGGGCGGTCGGGCCCCGGAACGATGCCCTAAACCAGTCCTGGACCGCGGAATGAAACCGAGCGAGCGGATCCAGAGTGGAGTCGCGGTTGGCAGGGGAAGAACGGCGCATGGCAACAATTCAAACTGAGCTTAGCATCGAAGACGGTTTAGTGGATACGGCCCTGAGGCGCTAAATCGCGCTGAATCCAGGGCTCTTCCTTGGAGCTTCCGTAACCGCCGGGATTTCAATGGGAAGCCGAGCGAACAGGTCTCTTGACGACGGATCGCGCGCTATCTCCGGCGATTTGCGTTTTGACTTGAGCCGTCGGCGGTGCGGTTCAGTTTCCAGCTTTGGTGGTGATTCTAACGCTCGCCAACCATTAACCCTAAATTGCCTGTAGACTACTGATTCCAAGTGGATTGTGTCGTCATCTCGCTCCGCCTGATCCGGTTCATTCCGGCTTTGGCCTAGCCCTCTGATTCTTATTATATTGTTGATTCTAAATCACATTCCGGCTTTGGCACATAGGGGGTGGGGGGGTACCGTTTTGGGCCCGCCGACGCGGACTTTAGCCTAGATAGGTGGCCTAATCATAAGCCTTGCGGAACCTGCTTTCATTTCCAAGCAGGCCCGTCACTTATTCGTTATTCTGCACGTATTCTTAGAGAGTTGTCAAGACGTTTTTGGTCGCCGACGTCCTTGACGCTTTCCCAGCGCGGCCCTACCATGAAAGATTAGACTCTTCTACCTAAGCCTTACTGTTGGCATCAGGTCCCTCATGATCGATCGCATTACCGTCCGCGGCGCCCGCCAGCACAACTTGAAGAACATCAGCGTAGAGATTCCCCGCCGCAGCCTTACTGTGGTGACCGGCCTGAGCGGGTCCGGCAAGTCCAGCTTGGCTTTTGACGTGATCTACGCCGAAGGGCAGCGGCGTTACGTGCAGACCCTGTCCGCCTACGCCCGGCAGTTCCTCGACCAGATGGAGCGGCCGGACGTGGACTCGGTGGAGGGCTTGAGCCCGGCCATCTCCATCGAGCAGAAAACCACCAGCCGCAGCCCGCGCTCCACGGTGGGCACCATCACCGAAATCTACGACTACTTGCGCCTGCTCTACTCCTCCATCGGCGCCGCGCACTGCCACAACTGCGGAAGCCCCATCTCCCGCCAGACCACGGACCAGATCGTGGCCTCGGTGATGGCCCTGGGTGGTGACGGCGCACCCGAGGGCGGGCAGCGGATTATGATCCTGGCGCCCATCGTGCGCGGAAGGAAAGGCGAGTTCCGCAAAGTGTTCGAGGGGATGGCGGCGCAGCGCTTTGTGCGCGTCCGGGTGGACGGCGTGCTCCGGCCCCTCGACGAGGAGATCTCGCTCGACCGCCGCAAGAACCACAACGTGGAAGTCGTGGTGGACCGGTTGCTGGTGAAGCCGGGCATCGAAGCACGGCTTGCCACCTCCATCGAGACCGCCATGAAGCTGGCCAATGGCCTGGTACAGGTGGCCGTGGTGGATGGCGAGGAGCATCTCTACTCGCGGCAATCGGCCTGCGTGAACTGCGGCGTGAGCGTGCCCACTCTCGAGCCCCGGTCCTTTTCCTTCAACAGCGTTTATGGTGCCTGCCCGGTGTGCAAAGGGCTCGGCAGCCTTTACAACTTTGATCCTGCCAAGGTGATCGCCGACTGGTCGCGGCCGCTCTTCAAGGGCGGCCTCGCCGCCGGCGGGACGTCAGCCGCCATGCAACGCAACCTCGAGCGCGGCGCCGCCCTGTACGATTTTGATCTCAACACACCCTTCGAGAAGTTTCCCCGCCGCGTCCAGAACTTGATACTGTTTGGCGGAACCGAGAATCCGCGCAAAGCGGCCGGATTTCTCGGCGTCATTCCCCTGTTGGACCGGTGGGTGAGCTCAAGCCCGTCGGAGGCCTTCGGCGAGTGGTACCAGCAGTACATGTCGCCCACGCTCTGCCACGCCTGCCAGGGCAGGCGGCTCCGCCCGGAGAGCCTGGCGGTGAAGGTGGCCGGCCGGTCCCTCGCCGACTTGACGGCGCTGCCTGTGACCCGGGCGCGTGAAGTGCTGGGGGAAATCCGGCTGAGCCCCAGGCAGGAGCTGCTGGCGCGGCGCATCCTGAATGAGATCACCGAGCGCCTGGATTTCCTGCTGGCCGTGGGCCTCGGCTATTTGAGCCTGGGCCGCTCCGCCGCCTCGCTCTCAAGCGGCGAAAGCCAGCGCATCCGCCTGGCGACGCAGATCGGGTCCAAACTGCGGGGCGTCCTTTATGTGCTCGACGAGCCCTCCATCGGCCTGCATCCCCGCGACAACCTGCGGCTGCTGGAATCCATGGAGCGCCTCCGCGATCTCGGCAACACGGTGCTGGTGGTGGAGCACGACGAAGAGACCATTCGCCGCGCCGATTGGGTGATCGACCTCGGCCCGGGCGCGGGCAAACAAGGCGGAGCCCTGGTAGCCTCAGGCACGCCGGCCGTGATCGCCGCCGATCCGGGATCGCTGACCGGCCAGTACCTGGCCGGCCGGCTCCAGGTGCATGTCCCGGAGTCGCGGCGCCGCTCGAACAGCAAGTTCCTTACAGTGCTCGGCGCCAAGGCAAACAATCTGAAAGGCATCGACGTGAAGTTTCCCCTCGGCCTCCTGACGCTGGTCACCGGCGTGTCGGGCTCCGGCAAGTCGACCCTGGTCAACGATATTCTCTACCGGGCCATGGCCAAGAAGCTCTATCGCTCGCTCGAGGAGCCCGGCGAACACGAAGCCCTGAAGGGGATCGAGCACCTCGACAAGGTCATCGAGATTGACCAGTCGCCCATCGGCCGTACGCCACGGTCGAATCCCGCTACCTACACGGGATTGTTTACCCTGATCCGCGAGATCTTCGCCATGCTGCCCGAGTCGCGGGAGCGGGGTTACAAGGCTGGCCGTTTCAGTTTCAACGTCAAGGGCGGGCGCTGCGAGGCCTGCCAGGGCGACGGCCTGCGGCGCATCGAGATGAACTTTCTGCCGGACGTTTACGTCACCTGCGAGGTGTGCGGCGGGCGCCGCTACAACGCCGAGACGCTGGCGGTGAAGTTCAAGGGCCTCTCCATTGCCGATGTGCTCGATCTCACGGCCCGCGACGCCTTGCCGTTCTTCGAGAACATCCCGGCCGTCAAGCAGAAGCTGCAGACCATCGTGGACGTGGGGCTCGGTTACCTGCATGTGGGCCAGGCGTCCACTACGCTTTCGGGCGGCGAGGCGCAGCGCATGAAGCTGGCCCGCGAGCTAAGCCGGCGCCAGACTGGCCGCACGCTCTACATCCTGGATGAGCCCACCACGGGCCTCCACTTTGACGACGTCAAGCAGCTCATGGCGGTGCTCAATCGCTTGACGGACCTCGGTAGTACCGTCGTCATCATCGAGCACAATCTGGACGTCGTGAAACAAGCCGATTGGATCATCGATCTCGGGCCCGAAGGCGGCGAAGCCGGGGGCCGCATCGTGGCTCAGGGTACCCCGGAAGAGGTGGCGCGGGTGAAAAAGTCGTACACAGGGCAAGCGCTGGCGCCGGTACTCAGGCGGGCAGGCTAGGCCCGTGAAGGTTTGGAGGATGAAGAATCAATACGTGGGCGACATCAATGATTATCGAAAATACGGCTTACTGCGCATTCTGGCGCGAAGGCTGACTATTGGTGTTTGCTGGATGCTCACGAAGGACGATGGACGACCTGACGGTCTCAAGATCAAATACCTTGACGCGAAGGAGCGGTGGCGGAGTCACGATTCCGACTTGTTTGAGGTCCTATACAAGATCGTGAAAAAAGAGAACTGCAGGCATATTTGCGAGGTCGAGAACCGCGGAGTTATTCCTTCGGGTCTGTTTTATTCTGAGCTTCTGGTCTCCGAGAAGGAAGCGCGCTGCGCGTACTTTTCGTCCGCATTTGAGCGCCTCAGATCCTCCGACATTATTTTCTTCGATCCCGACAACGGCGTGAGGTATCGTTTGGGCTGGTCCCGCCGGTATCTTTACGGCGACGAGTTGGCGAGAGCCTTCCGTCGCGGGCATTCCGTGTTGGCAACCAACACTTTCCACATGAACTGCGATCGACGTTCATTGAGGGCGCTGCGGAACGCTTTCGGAATGCAACGGAGGCACAACGGATTGTGCTCCTTAGGACACCTAACGTCCTCTTTTTTCTTGCTGCCCAGGAGAGGCACCGTGAGTCGATCGACACCGCGTTGAGAGACGGGCTTGGTGCCTGGCACGGCCACATTACAGCGACGGTTTGGCCCTATAATGGGTCTGGACCCGAGGTGCACGAGCATGATTCGAACTGTGGAAGCCGTGGTTAGCGAAGAGGGAGACGTTCGGCTCTTGGAAGAGGTTCACCTTCCCGAGGCGCGCCGGGCTTTCGTGGCCATCCTGGAAGAAAACCTCAGGCTGACCGCGGGAAAAGCTGCGCTGCTGAGTGAACAGGCGCTCGCCCAAGACTGGAGCCGTCCGGAAGAGGGCGCCGCGTGGTCACGCCTTCAGTCGGGGCAGTAGTACTTCTGCCCTTTCCGTTTTCAGACTTATCCGGATCGAAGCTGAGGCCTGCTCTCGTCCTCGCCGATTCTGGCCGGGATGACTGGATCATGTGCCCGATCACCAGTAAGCCCGACGCGGACCCGCACGCCATCGAGCTGACCTCCAGCAGCTTCGCACAGGGTAACTTGAGCCGTGTCAGCTACGCTCGGCCGGGAAAGCTCCACTGCGAATGCGCAGATCATTCTTCGGGAATCCGGTCGCCTGAAGCGCGACGTTTTCCGGTCGGTCATCGAGACCGTGATCGATTTACGGCGGCACGCTGCGCAAGTGTGAACAAGACTGTCCCGTTTTGGTCACTTTCAGGTGCTGAAGTGGCGAGCATCATAGGCGACCGCAATTCGCTCTTGGTTGAACTTGAATGTCTCGACAATCGACTGATCTCATGATATCGCAGCGGTTGGCGCATGGCTCAACTCGTAGTTCGTAGCCTCGAAGCAGACGTCAAGGCGAACCTGAAGCGCCGCGCTCGCCGGCATGGCCGGAGCATCCGCGCTGGCGTCGAAGCGGCGTATTGGTTGACTTTGAACCAAAGCCACGATGTATTTTAAAATCAGCAGATGCGAAAATTGAGTCTTCCGGTCAACGAGAACGCAGTCGGGGCCACATCAGGGCACAGATCCATCTCTATGAAAACAGAAGGTTTGCGGTATAGTCTCGACATTTTCTTGACATGTTATTGATAGGAGGCCGTTTCGGGCCACGCCGCGGAAGCCATCACGTCCGGGTTTGCCTGCCCGGCGAATTCGTCGAGCTGGCATACTGCGATGGAAAGTATCAGGACGCAGTCGATTGACACGTGGTGCGGAAGGGTCAAATCCTCATCCTGTTCCGAGCTCCGACGAAGGAAGCATGAGCATCTACCGCCAGCAACCTCTGAAGCTCGACAAGGTCCGCACCTATCCGCTGGCCTCGCGGCAGAGTAAAGTCTCCGTCGAGGCTTTTGGGCGTGTGCCTCGACGGGGTATCTCGGTGCACGAATGGGTGAAGTCGCTGCCCGGGATCCTCGCCGGCGAGAGCTTTCGCGGCGTGATCGATGCCTTGCAGCGGGCCCGGCGCGGGAAGCAGCCCATCATCTGGGGACTTGGCGGTCACGTCATCAAAGTTGGCCTAGGTCCGATTTTGATCGACCTCATGGAGCGCGGTTACGCCACCGCGTTCGCCCTCAACGGCGCGGCTCTAATTCACGATTTTGAGGTTGCGCTGGTCGGCTCAACGTCGGAAGATGTCCCAGCAGTGCTCGGCAAAGGCCAGTTTGGCATGGCCGAAGAGACCGGCCGCTACCTGAACGAGGCCATCGCGGCCGGCGATCGGGAGGGGATCGGGATCGGCGAGAGTGGGGGGAGATTTCTGACCAAGTTTCGCGGCGCACGTTATCGCCGTCACAGCCTGCTGGCGGCGGCTTACCGAAAGCGGGTGCCGGTGACCGTGCACGAGGCTATCGGCACCGACATCATTCACAATCACCCCGCAGTGGACCCGCGCGCTCTCGGGGCTGCTACGCATCGCGACTTCCTTCTGCTGGCAGCGCTGGTGAAGCAAATGAACAGGGGCGGGGTTTACCTGAACTGCGGTTCGGCGGTGATCCTGCCCGAGGTGTTCCTGAAGTGCGTGAGCCTGGCCGCCAACCTGGGGCACGCGCCGCGCGGCCTGGTGACAGTGAACTTCGACTTTATCCAGCACTACCGTCCCACGGAAAACGTGGTCCGCCGTCCGGTGGCGATCGCTTCGGCGCGAGGCCAGAAACCGAGCCGCGGCTACGCCCTCACCGGGCATCACGAGCTGATGATCCCACTCCTCGCGGCGGCGCTCCATTGAACGGAATGTCGATGAAAGACGACACTGAGATCAAGACCACCGCCGAACCGGGCGATTCCCCGGAGATGAAACCGTCCCCGGCGTGGCCCGGCGCTTCGGCCCCAACTTCGGTCGAAGACACAGGTGAAACCGGAACCGCGGCGCCAGTACCGGCTGCGCCTGAGACTGGGTCCGGAATCTCGCCCACCGAAGCACTCGCGCAGACCGGGCTGCCGGCGTCGTTCGCGGGCTCCGTGGCCGAGCGGCGGACCATGTGGCGGGCGCGCGACCTGCTGCTCTTCGTTGCCTTCTCCATCGTCTGGCTGATGGTTTCGTTCCTGCTGTCGGTAGCCGTGTACGCGGCGCTGAGGCCTGTAATGGGCTGGCAAACGCCGGTGGGGCGCCTCGGCGACAACACTTTCTTCGCCGTGTTGGTCCAGTTGGTGCTTTACGGACCGATCCTGCTTTACATCTTCTTGCTGGTCGTGGTGCAGTACCGCCAGCCGTTCTGGGATGGTGTGGGCTGGCGCTGGCCAGGTCGAGGCCCGGCCGTGAAGCTCCTCTTCTGCGGAGTACTGCTGGCTATCGTGGTAGCGGCGGGCTCGGCGCTGTTACCCGATCGTCGCGATTTCCCGCTGGAAAAGCTCTTTTCCTCGCCCTCGGCCGCCTACGCCCTTGGTGGCTTCGCCGTGCTGGTGGCGCCCTTCATGGAAGAGCTTATCTTCCGGGGAGTGCTCTTTGCTTTCTGCGAACGCCTTGCGGGCTTGCGATGGGCGGTGGTGGTTACGGCTCTGCTTTTCGCGGCCTTGCATTATCCGGACTATCAAGGCGCCTGGACGCATCTGGGGATGATTCTGGTGGTGGGCGTGGTGTTTTCGGTCGCTCGCGCCGTCACGGGGTCGCTCGCTCCGAGCTTCCTGCTCCACACTGCTTACAACGCAACGTTCATGCTCGCGCTCTTCTTGGGCACGCACCACTTCCGTAACCTGCAGGCAGTGGTTCAGGGTTAGCTGAACGTGATGTGATCAATTAGGGGTGTCAAATAATAGGTGTTACCCGTCGAGCAGCCTTTCCTGCCTTAGCAACGAATGCGACGCCGCCACACCCTTCCTGGCGCCAGGGTCGCCGACGGGATTCCGACCCTTACCCACTAGAACGTCTTACTCCTTCCGCCGCCCAACGAGCCGTTTTGCGGCCTGAGCCCCTTCGCCGTGCGCTGGCCGTTCGCAGCGGAAAGGCGAACCGGCTCAGGATCACAGGCGGACCTCAAAAGACGCGACTCAGACTAGGACAGTACTTGGCGGTCAGCCCACTCGACACGGCGCGACCGAAGCCGATAGACTGTTTGGTGTCTTCCGAGTTTCGGACTATGCGAGTCGTCGTCAAGATTGGAACCGGCCTGATCGCCCCGAGCGGGCGGATTGACTCCCGCTGGATGCGATCGCTGGTGGACCAGTTCGACCTGAACCAGCACGAGTACGTGATGGTGAGTTCGGGCGCTATCGCCTGTGGCATGTCCTCCTTAGGGATCAGCCACAATCCCCGCAAGCTCGACCTAATGCAGGCCTCGGCCGCCGTCGGTCAAAGCCAGTTGATGCATACTTACGAGCGGCTGTTCTTCGGCAAGAAGGTGGTGGCCCAGCTCCTGCTTTCCAGCGACGACTTCTCGTCCGCAGTCCGATATCGCAACTTGCGCAACACGCTTAATCGATTGCTGCGCATGAAGGTGCTGCCGATCGTGAACGAGAACGACAGCGTTTCGGTGCGCGAGCTGGAAGGGGCGTTCGGCGACAACGATGAGCTGAGCGCGCTCGTGGCCGCAGCCGTGCAGGCGGATTGGCTGGTTCTCCTTACCAATGTCGACGGTTTCTTCCACAAGAATGGAAGGGGGAAGCCGCAATTGGTGAGGGTGATCAAGCGCGTCACTCCCGAGCTGGAGGCGAGCTGCAATGGCAAGAGCGCGCGCGGCCGGGGCGGAATGCGCTCCAAGCTGCGGGCCGCCTTGCGGGCGACAGCCTCGGGAATCCACGTGGGGATCGCCAACGGAACTCATCCCGGCGTGATCCCTCTGGTGCTCGAGCGCCGCCTCGGCACTTATTTTCCTCCGCTGAGGGCAAAGGAATGAGTCCTGCCATGACCGCTGTGACGGCCCCGCCGGTTTCAACAAGCGAAAAGTTGCTCCGCGCGCGCCAGGCAGCCCCCCAGGTAGCGCGCCTCTCCGCCGATGAGAAAAACAGCGTCCTCCGCGCCATGTCGGCTCAAATCGCGGGCAACGCGGACAGGGTCATGGGTGCGAATCGAATCGATCTCGCGGCCGGCGATCTGCGCCCTTCGAGCCGCGACCGGTTGCTGCTGAATCCGAAGCGGATCGCGGAGATGCTGGACGGCATTCAGGCGGTGATCGACCTGCCGGACCCGGTGGGCGACATCCTGGATCAGTGGACGCGCCCGAACGGTCTCGAGATTCGCAAAGTGCGGGTGCCTCTGGGGGTGGTGGGCGTGATTTATGAGTCGCGCCCAAATGTTACGGTGGATGCGGTGGTGCTGGCTTTCAAGGCCGGTAATGCCGTGGTGCTGCGCGGCGGACGCGAGGCCGCTTACACCAACGAATTGCTGGTGGTTCTTCTAGGCCAGGCAAATGGCGTGCCCGCGGGCTCCGTGGAGCTGCTCGATTCGAGCTCGCGGGATTCGGTGGATGAACTCATGCAGGCGAGGGGCCTGGTCGATGTACTCGTGCCGCGGGGCGGCGCGGACTTGATCAACCGCGTGGTGGACAAGGCCAGAGTTCCAGTGATCGAGACGGGCGCAGGAAACTGCCACATCTACGTGGATGAGGATGCCGATTTCGATCTAGCGGACCCCATTGTGATCAATGCCAAGATTCAGCGCCCATCCGTTTGCAACTCAGCCGAGAAGCTGCTGGTTCATCGCGCCATAGCCCCCGAGTACGTGCCCCGCATCGTGGCGAAGCTTGTGGCGGCGGGTGTCGAAGTTCGGGGCGACCAGGAAGCGCGCCGGCTCGCGTCCGGTCTGGACGTGCGCGCGGCCTCAGCCGAAGACTGGTTCACCGAATACTCGGCCCTCATCATGGCGGTGGCGGTGGTGGAAGGTCTTGACGAGGCCATCGCTCACGTCAATCATTATTCGACGTCACACTCCGAGGCGATCATCACCCGTGACGAAAGGCGCGCCCGCGAGTTTTTGCAGCGGGTGGATTCGGCCGCTGTCTATTGGAACGCCTCAACTCGCTTCACGGACGGGGGCGAGTTTGGTTTCGGCGCTGAGATGGGAATCAGCACCCAGAAGCTGCACTGCCGCGGTCCGTTTGCCCTGAAGGAGCTAACCTCCGTCAAGTACCAGATTGTGGGCTCCGGGCAGATCCGAAGCTGAGACTTTCTCTAACGGGCGGCGGGTCGGCGCGAGAGGAAAGGAGCGGAGGTGATGGGCACAATCAGGATAACGACAGGGGCGCTCGCGCTGCTGGCGGCCTTATTGCTCGCTGCGGGCGTGGCGCGAGCCCAGCAGATCCGACGCATCGCCGAACCCAACCAGACCGTTAGGATGGCGCATGGTAGCTACGTGTGTGACGGCCGGCTGAGTCTCTCTCCGATCGACGACACCTATGACATGGTCACCTGTTCGGGTCCGATTTACAACTCAAGTGACTACCAGGCTCTCAACACGAAACTGAGCCTCGATGAGCTGGTGAAGCTGAACGCCCACACGGAGCAGGCCCTTAACCATGACCTCAAAGCCGGGATTGACAGGCGATTTCGCGAACTCCCGAGCGATCTGCTGCACTCGGCGGCCATTCAGAGCCTGGAGAAGAGTCTGATGAACGACGTTGACAGGCGGCTACCGGAGGGACGCGGCGACGACACGCAGCCCGGGCGTCGCGGCGCCGCCACGGGTCAACCCTCAAGCGAGCCTTAGGCAGAGCTTTCTCATCATCGCGGCACGAAGACGCAGGGGCCCAGTCCGTGCCGGACCTCACTCACAGCTCACTCGCCACGCCCAGCCCGATGTTACCGGATGTGCGGTGGTCCTCTCTAGAGCAGGAGTCTATAATCGAAACCGTTATGGACGAAAGAACGCGGCTCACCGCCATGGTGAAAGCGGCGGGTTGAGCGGCCAAGTTGAGTCCAAGTATTTTGGACTCGGTGTTGCGCCGCCTGCCGAAACAGACCGACCCGAACGTGCTCATTGGCTTTGATACGGCCGACGACGCGGGCGTGTATCAACTCGCGCCTGATCTGGCGCTGGTGCAGACGGTGGACTTCTTCACCCCCATCGTGGACGACCCCTACGTCTTCGGCCAGGTGGCGGCCACTAACTCCTTGAGCGATGTTTACGCCATGGGCGGCCGGCCAATTTCGGCGCTCTCCATTGTAGGTTTTCCTAACAGCGGAACCGAGGTCGCGGTACTGGAACGTATTCTGCAAGGCGGTCTCGCCAAGATGCAGGAGGCGGGGTGTGCCGTGATCGGCGGGCACTCGATCGGCGACGACGAGATCAAGTTCGGCTACGCGGTGACCGGTCTGGTGAACCCGGCGCGCGTCTGGTCGAACTCCGCGGCGCGGCCCGGCGACCGGCTGATCCTCACCAAGCGGCTTGGGACCGGGGTGATCTCGACAGCCCTCAAGAGGGAGCGCGCGAGTGCGGCGGCCGTGGAGGCTGCGACAAAATCCATGACCACTCTCAACCGCCGGGCCAGTGAGATCGCCCTCGATTTCGAGATCCACGCGGCCACGGACGTCACCGGGTTTGGCCTGCTCGGTCACGCCCGCGAAATGGCCGCAGGTAGCGGTGTGAGCCTGATGATCTCCTCCCACCTCGCCTTCCTCCCGGACGCCCTCGACTTTGCGCGCCAGGGTTTCCTTCCGGGCGGACTCCGCCGCAACATCGAGTTCATGGGGAGCTGTGTCGAGTTCGCCGCTGGCGTTCCCGAAGAGGTGCGAAACCTCCTCTTCGATCCCCAGACAGCCGGTGGCTTGCTCTTCTCGGTCTCGGCGGCGGACGTCCCGGGAATGCTTGCGGCCCTGAGCCAGGCGGGAATTGAGTCCGACGAGATCGGTGAGGTCATCCCCAAAACTCAACCCTTGATCCAGGTCCGGTGAGCTCCGCCTGGCTGTGAGCTTGACAAGGCCGCGAGCGATGCGCCATAAGAGAGTCGGGGCGGCGATCAGTAAGGTTCCGCACTCAAATGACACCATCACTGCCGGATCAGCACGTGGAATCACAACCGGATTCTCCTTTGAACTCTCGTCCCGAGATCCTCATTTCCGCTGACCGCATTGCCGCCCGGGTACGCGAGCTCGGCTCCGAGATCACGCGCGACTATCACGGCCGTCCCCTACGCCTGATCGGTGTTCTCAAAGGCGCCTGCATCTTTCTCGCCGACCTGATTCGCGCCATCGACCTCGACGATCTCAGCATTGATTTCCTGGGCGTGGCCACCTACGGCAACGCCAAGCAGTCTTCCGGTGAAGTGCGGGTGACCAAGGACCTGGACCAAAGCATCGAGGATATCGACGTGCTGCTGGTGGAAGATATTCTCGATACGGGTGTCACTTTTCACTTCCTGCTCAATGCGCTGCAGAATCGCAGGCCCAAGAGCCTCCGCAGCGTAACCCTGCTCGACAAGACCTCGCGCCGTACCCGTCCGGTCCACGCGGACTATGTTGGCTTCGCGATCCCCGACAAATTCGTGGTGGGCTACGGCCTCGACTACGCCCAAAACTATCGGCAACTCCGCGACGTCTGCGTGCTCGACGCTTAGATGGCAGGGCGCGGAGACGCTTCTGTTGAGCGAGGTAGCCCAGCGCGGCTCTCTGGGCCCCCTTCAGAATGTCTCAGCCTCGATCTCTCTCTTTTTGTGCTTAGGTGGTTTGCGTTTCTCGTCCGGCTGGACCTGAGCGGGCGGAGGAAGGCCCACATTGAGCCGCGCCAGCCGCTTTACTTCCTTGGCGGCGCGAAAAGGTTTGGGCTTGGGCTTGCGCGACTTGGGCATCGACGCACCCTGAGACGCTCCAAAGGCAGAGGGAACTTTCGGCCCGAACCGGGCCTAGTTCTTCGAATGTCAGCCGGGTTTATACTCAGGCACACGCTCGCCCGGCAGAAACAGATCGTCCGGCCTCACCGAGATCTCCCCGGCCAGCTTCTTCTGCACCGCGAGCAGATCCTGCTTCGAAAAGCCCTCTCCCTCCAGCTCAACCTTGCCGTCGCGCCCCACCAGAAACAGGGTCGGCGTGCAGGCCACGCCGTAGCGGTTCGAGACCTCGTAGGGCTTGGCGTCGATCAGCGTAGGAAAGCTGACGCCAAACTCGGCCGCAAATTCGCGGCTCTCGCGCTCGCTGTCCTGGGAGACGCCCCAGACGCTCACGCCCTGGCTCGCGAACTGGCGATGAAGGCGCTCGATAAACGGAAAGGCGTACTGGCAGGTAGGACATTCAGCCTTGAAAAACGCCAGCAGAACAGGGCCTTTTGCCAGAGCCTTGTCGAGCGAATGCGCCTGGCCCTCCATGTCGCGGAGACTCAAGGCGGGCGCCTTGTCACCAGTCTTTACAGTCGCCTTCTCGCTCATTCTTGCGTGCACCACCTCCGAAACCATTCTAGCAAACAAACAACGCGAACCTCGCCAGACCGCCAGTCTAGCGCTTCAATTCGCGCAGAAGCTGCCGGACCGCAATCAGAATCGGATCCCAGACCGTCGAGAATGGCGGCGCATAACTCAGGTCAAGCTGATACACCTGCTCCGCCGTCAGGCGGGCGTGCAGAGCCGTGGCCAGCACGTCGATCCGTTTGGCTACGCCTTCCGGCCCGGCCATCTGCGCGCCCAGGAGCCGGCCAGTCGAGCGGTCCGCCACCAGCTTCACTATAATATCCTGCCCGCCGAGATAACGCGCGCGCGCCGGCGCCCGCACGGCGGCCTCTGCGATCCGATAACCTGCCTCTTGGGCCTGCTTCTGGCTGAGGCCGGTGCGCCCCACTTCCAGACTGAACACCTTGACCACCGCGGTACCGACGATCCCAGGAAACCGCGTCCGGCCGCCCGCTGCGTTCTCACCCGCCACTCGGCCCTGCTTGTTGGCGGTCGTACCCAGCGGCACGTAAGTCCGGCGGCCGCTAACAAGATTCAGGGTGTCAGCGCAGTCTCCCGCCGCCAGCGCCCCAGCGATATTCGTCTCCATGTAGTCGTTAACCGCGATAGCGCCATCGGTGCCGAGGGTAATGCCGGCCTCTTCCGCGAGTCTTACGCGTGGACGCACTCCGGTAGCCAGCACCACACAGTCAGCCTCGAAACTTCCCTGTTCCGAGTGAACACGCCGCACGGAGCCCTTGTTCCCACGGGGTTCGTCGCCAGCCAGCGACATCACGCGCGCTCCGGTAAATACCTCGACGCTGTGCCGCCCGAGCTCCTGCTGGATCATCTCTAGAATCTGCTGGTCAACCGCCTCGAAGAGGTGCGGCGAATGCTCCAGGAGTGTGACCGCCCGGTCCGATGTCTTTAGGGCTTCAGCCATTTCGAGCCCGATGTAGCCGCCCCCGATGATCACCGCTTGGCGCACAGACCCGGAGTCCAGGTACCGCTTGAGTGCCAGTGTCGATTGCAGGTCATTGACGTGAAAGACGCCGCCCAGACCGAGACCCTGAATCTCCGGCCAGGCAGGCTCAGCGCCGGTGGCGATGACGAGATGGTCGTAGGGTATGTCCTCGGGGGCTCGGCCGCCCGGCGTCACCACCGTGACGCGCCGGCGGCTGGTGGAGATCTCCACCGCCTCGTGGTTCGTCAGAACGTCGATCTCACGTTCGGTCCGGAAGAACTCCGGCGAGTGGACGCGCAGGGAGTCTGCGTCTGGCACCAACCCTTCCACGAAATAAGGCAGACCGCAAGCCGAATAGGAGACGTCCGGGCCCTTCTCGTAGACACGGATATCCATCCAGCGGTTCAGACGGCGCGCTTGGCTGGCAGCACTCAGGCCCGCCGCCACGCCACCGATCACCACTAGCCGCTCACGAGCCATGGGGGTTGCACTCCGAATCTGTTATCACGGCTGCGGGGCCGGTTCCGGCGCCGGAGGCGGAAGAGGAGGCAGCTTCGACGGCTTTTGGGTCTCCTCGCTGGCGGCGCAGGAGATAAGCGGCTCCACCATCTTCACCATTACGGCCTGGTAGCGCTCCACCATGGCCGGCTGCTCCCAAATCGCCTGCGTACCTCCAGCGCGCCCATAGGCAATTACCAGGTAGGCGCCGGGCTTGACTTGCGGCAGCAGAAAGTAACCGTCGGCATCGGCGGTAGCCGTAAGCGGCTTCTGGCCCGCTCGGGCGCCAGCCTGCGCGGATTCCAGCAGGAAGGTCTCCATCTCCGTCAGCCGCTTCATACAAGACGGGTCTGTTTGCTTCTGCAGATGCTCCAGCACCTGTTTGCCACTTTCGCTGTCGACCACCAGGATATTGGCGCCGGAGGCCGGGACTCCCATAGCGCCGACCGCGAACACGACACGGCCGGCGAGTTCGCCGTCGTCGTACACCGCCGGGATCTTGCTGGGCGATTTGTGCTCGACCCGGATCAGGTTCGTGCGATCCCGGCAGGATAGCCAACAGGCGGTAGTGACGATCAGGGCAAGAGCCAGCGGAACGCGAGGGCCTGACAAACCGCCGGAATGGCCGCTCTCGAATTGCGGATGCTTCACTTGACTTGACAAGCGTTCGGCCGCAACGAGATTCTTCGCTTCACTCAGAACGGCGCACCTTGGGCGTGGGCAAGCGAATCCGCCTGGCTCAGGTCAGACATTGCTCAGCTCAACCGACAGAGCCGGTTCCCGACAATCATAGCATTCTCCGTACCGGAGTGAGGGTTGACCAGCGCCACATCTGAAACACTCTCGAAAGACCTTGACAAACACTTCACTTCGCCGTAAGTTTGTAACAGTTGGTGGGTATGCTGCGGAAAGAGACCAACCCTGAATCCCTGGGCGGAGCCTATTCAGCCGGCCCGGCCTATTTCAGGGCGTGTCCTTCGATAGCGAATATTAGCCTACAGTTCTAGTCTAATATCTGCCCACAAGCCGAAAAAGGGATACCCCCCCACCCCCTAAATGCCAAAGCCGGAATGTCATTTATAATCAGGCAGATACGTAAAAACCTGGGGCTAGCCCAAAGCCGGAATGTCCTTTAGAATCAACAAAACTGCGGCTACACCCAAAGCCGGAAGGGGCCGAATAAGTGCTTTAGAATCGGGGAGCAAGCAAAAGGGTAAAATAAGAATATCTCGTCAATCACGGCCTGCGTCGACAGATTACCCTGAGCTTACAATGGCGGGTCTTGTCTGCCAAGTCTCACTTCTTGATACAATGTCCGCTCATGACGCCGCCGGCCGATCAGCATTGGACGTCCACGTCGTTCCGCGTCCGCTATGCCGAGACTGACCAGATGGGCTTGGTGTACTACGCCAATTATCTCATCTGGTTCGAGATTGGGCGCACGGACTATTGCCGGCAGCACGGCTTCGCTTACCGGGAGATGGAAGAGCAGGACGGCCTGTTTATCAGGGTGGCGGAAGCCCGCTGCCGCTACAAGGCTCCGGCTCGCTACGACGACGAGGTGGAGGTGCGTACCTGCCTGACGGCGACACGCAAGCGGGTGCTCGTCTTCGGGTACGAGGTCTACCGCATGCCGGAGGAGGAGATGCTGGCCGAAGGCGAAACGGTCCACGTGATTACCGATCGCGAGGGCCATCCGCGGGCGCTGCCCGAGAGGTACGCCGACCTTTTTCGCGCTGGAGCCGAACGATTGAGATTGACGATTGATGATTGAAGAGCTCTCGCCGGGTCTCTCATCTTTCAATCACTCCTATGTCTCGCACCCTGCTACTGACCGGCCATGATCTCACTCGCCGGGACTTCGCGGACGTTGTCCTTGGCGGGCGGCGCGTGACCTTGCACTCGGAGGCGCGCCGCGCTATGAGGGCCTCGCGCCAAGTGGTGGAGCGTATGATCCACGAAAGGCGGCTGGTGTACGCCGTCACCACCGGCGTGGGCAGCCTCTCCACCGAGCACATTGATCCCGCCCAGGCGCGCGAGCTGCAACTGAACGTGGTGCGAAGCCACTGCTGCGGTGTTGGAGAGCCTCTTGATGTGGCTGAGATGCGCGGACTGCTCTTATTGCGGGCCAATACCCTGGCCGCCGGGCTTTCCGGCATCCGGCCGCGGGTGGCGGAACTCCTGTGCGAGATGCTGAACCGGCGCCTGCATCCGGTTGTTCCATCCCGCGGGTCGGTGGGCGCGAGCGGCGATTTGGCTCCGCTGGCCCACATGGCCCGTACGCTGGTCGGCGAAGGGGAAGTGACGGTGGACGCCAACCTCGGGCCGCGCACCAAGCCGGTGTCGGCAGGCCTTGCCTTGCGGCGCGCCGGTCTTGAGCCGCTGGTGCTCGAAGCCAAAGAGGGCATCTCACTCGTCAATGGCACGCAGGTTATGCTGTCGCTGGGCTTGATCGCACTCAGCCAGGGTGAGATTCTTATGGATACGGCGGACGTGGCCGGGTCTTTGTCGCTCGACGCCCTGCGGGGGTCTCCCGTAGCCTTCGATGAGCGCCTGCACCGTGCACGGCCGCATCCGGGCCAGATCGAAACGGCGCGCAACCTGGAGCGGCTGAATCGCGGCAGTACCATTCGCGAGTCCCACCGCGACTGCGCTCGCGTCCAAGACGCCTACAGCCTGCGTTGCATGCCTCAGGTACACGGATCGGTGCGTGACGCCCTCGGATTCGCACGGCAGACCTTCGAAATCGAGATGAATAGCGGCACCGACAATCCGCTGGTGTTTGCCGCCGAGAGAGAGGTGCTCTCGGGCGGCAACTTTCACGGTCAGCCCGTGGCCACCGCTCTGGACCTGATGGCCATCGCGCTCACTCAGCTTGGCGGGATCTCGGAGCGGCGCACCGACCGCATGGTGAACCCGCTGACGTCCGATCTGCCGCCCTTTCTGGCCGGCTCACCGGGTCTGGAATCGGGTCTGATGATGGCCCAGGTGACGGCGGCGGCGTTGGCCTCTGAGAATAAGGTGCTGGCGCATCCGGCGTCGGTGGACTCCATCCCCACCTCGGGCAACAAAGAAGACTATGTCAGCATGGGAATGACCGCGGCGCTCAAGCTCAAACAGATTGTGGCGAACATAGCCTCCATCCTGGCCATCGAGCTGTTGACCGCGAGCCATGCGCTCGACTGTCTGACGCCGCTCAAAACCGGTCACCTGGCCATGAGGGCCAAGCGTCTGGTGCGTAGCGTGTCGCCACCGCTCCGGGCAGATCGTGCGCATGCGCCCGAGATCGCCCGCGTGAGGGAACAGGTCTTGCGGGGTAAGTACGCAAGGGTGTTGAAATCGAAGATTGCAGATTGACGATGGGAAAGTCACCCTTCACTCCATCAATCGTCAATCATCAATGATCTCCGCCACCATCATTGCCCGTAACGAAGAGCGCACCATCGGGCGCGCCATCCGCTCCCTCACTTGCGCGGACGAGGTGATCGTAGTAGACAGCGGATCGACCGACGGGACCATGGCTCTGGCGCAATCACTCGGCGCTCGCGTGGTCACTCATGCCTTTGAAGGCTTCGCCGCCCAGAAGAACTACGCCGTTTCGCATGCGCGCTACGATTGGATCCTTAGTCTCGATGCCGACGAAGAGCTCGATAGTTCCGCGCAGCAGGCAGTGAAACGTTGGAAGGCTGCGGCCGCGCACGCGGATGGGTACCGGTTCGCGCGCCGCGCGCGTTACCTCGGCCGCTGGATCCGGCACTCGGGTTGGTATCCCGACTACAAGCTGAGGCTCTTTGACCGCCGCCGGGGCGAGTGGCGCGGCCCTTACGTCCACGAGTCCGTTGTTGTCGATGGGCAGGTAGAGACGCTGTCGGGTGAGATCCTGCACTACACCTGTGATTCGATCGAGGAGCACCGCGAGCGCATCGAGTTCTACACGGACCTGGCGGCACGCGAAATGTTGGACCGGGGCCAGCAGGTACCGCCGCTTGGGCGGCTGGTGCTGCCCGGCTGGATTTTTCTCGACACTTACGTTTTTCAAGGAGGCATCCTGGACGGACGCGAGGGGTTCCTGATCGCGCGCATGGCGGCGCGCTATGTGGCGCGAAAATTCGAGAAGCTGCAACGGCTGCGGCAAGGCCAAACTTGCTAAGAATCGTTCACCTCGACACCGGACGCGACCTGCGCGGAGGGCAGTGGCAGCTCCTGCTGCTCGCCCGAGGACTCGGAAAACGCGGTTATGAGCAACGGATTGTCTGTCCCGAGGGCAGCGCTCTCGAAGTGCGCGCGCGGGCGGAGGGTTTCGTCGTACTTTCTCTGCGCCCCTGTGGTTTGCGAAAACTGAGTAGCATGCTGGCGCTTAGGCGTGAAGTGCGGCGCGATGGCTTTCACGTGCTCCACGCTCATGACGGCCACGGTCAAACGCTGAGCGCGCTCGCTTCGCTGGGACTTTCGGTCCGGCGAGTGGCAACGCGCCGGGTCACCTTCATGCCCCACGGCGTGGGGCGCAGTTTAGGACTTCACCGCCTGCAGTACGGGTCTACCTGCGACGCCGTCGTCGCCGTGTCGAGATTCATCCAGGACCTGCTGGTACGCTCAGGCGTTGCGGCCTCTAAGATCGAGATCATACCGGACGGCATCGAGATCCCGGCGAAACTTCCGGACGCTACCTTGCGGGCTCGCATGCGACGGCAATGGGGTCTCGACCCCGAGGCCTTCGTGATCGGCCACGCGGGCGCGTTCACCCACGAGAAGGGACAAGACACTCTGCTGGAGGCTTTTCTTCAGGCGGGTGGCGCTGTGGCCGGCGCACAGCTCTTGCTCGCGGGCGAAGGACCGCTGCGCAGCGCGCCCAAGATCTTAGGACTTCTCGGCCAAACCCGAGGTTGTACCCGCGTGCTCGGCTGGCTGGAGGACTTGACGCCCTTTTTCGCGGCGCTCGACCTCTACGTGATGCCGTCGCGAGCCGAGGGTCTGGGCTCTTCGGTGTTGCTCGCCATGGCGCACGGCCTGCCGGTGGTGGCGAGCCGAGTGGGCGGGATCCCAGAGGTGGTGGAAGAGGCCCGAACCGGCTGGCTGGTTCCGCCGGCCTCACCCTCAGCCCTGGCCGAGGCTTTGGCGGCGGCAGCTTCGGACCGGGAGAGGCTGCGCCGCCTTGGCGCTTGTGCTCGCGAACGAGCCCGAGAGTTCTCCGATGATACAATGGTCAACCGCACCGAAGCGCTCTACAGCCGCCTGACTTCGGCACGCGGCTAAGAGCTGATGATAGAAATCAGCTGGACATTGGCATCAAGCCGCGAGCGCTGATGAATTACCTCTTTGTCGCTCTCTTCGGACTCATCTTCGGCAGCTTCCTCAACGTCTGCATCGCCCGTCTTCCACTGGGACAATCCGTGGTGCGGCCGCGAGCAAAATGCCCGAACTGCAGCCACCTGATCCGGTGGTACGACAACATCCCCGTACTGAGTTACATCCTGCTGCGCGGGCGGTGCCGCGACTGCGGCGAGCCCATTTCACTGATTTACCCTGTAGTGGAGATCGTGACCGCCGTGGCACTGCTGGCGGCCTTCCTGGTGGACGGCTGGGGAGCAGAGTTCATCCGCAATGCCCTGTTGATGATGCTGCTGATCGTGCTTGTCTTCACGGATCTCACCGAGCGCCGCATCCCTCATGTCGTGACGGTGCCGGGCATCGTGCTCGGCCTTGGGTTCAGTTGGTTTGTGCCGGTCGACAACCGCCCGCTCGCAGCCCTCTTGCTTCGCATGGGCGTGGCGCTGCCGCCTGGACTGACGTCGTTCACTGGCGCGGTCGCGGGAGCCCTCGCAGGGGGCGGGCTCTTTTACGTGGTGGGCCAAGCCTTCTACCATTTTGGCGGCCGCCGGAAACAGTATCTCGGATTCGGGGACGTCATGCTGATGCTGATGGTGGGAACCTTTCTCGGAATGCCCCTGACACTGCTGACGGTGTTGCTCGGCTCGCTGCTAGGAACTGTGGTGGCCCTGCCTTTGGAGGCTCTCAATCCCCGTTTCCGCCACTTTCACTGGCCCTATGGGAGCTTCCTGGGCGCGGCGGCTGTTTATGCCTGCCTTTGGGGAAATGATCTGCTGCAGGCTTACTTCCGCTGGTCGGGTCTCGGAGGGTGATCGGTGGCAAGTCGCCTACTCCGGTGCCGACCTCGCCGAGTCGCGGTGGTTGCTCAGGTACCCTCCGGGCAGCTCTCGCGTTACGTAACTTCGTGAAGTCGATTAGCGTCCCCTCGATGACCACTGAGCCATCCACATCCTCGATCCAAGTTGAGTTTTCAAGCGCCCAAACTCGACGTCCGTCGCGACCGCGCAGTTCACACTCCTGATTCGTCAAGGTGCGAGCCTGGCGAAGCCGATCCAGGAGCATGCTGCGGTCAGCGCGACTGGGATACATATCCCAGGCGGTGTGCCTCAGAACGTCTTCGCGTGAGGCGTAACCGAGAATGCGCGCAAAGGCCTCGTTGCAATCAAGAATCTTTCCTTCCGGCGTGGTGCGAAACACACCGGCCAAGTTTCTCTCGAAAAGCATCCGGTAGCGCTGCTCGGACGCGCGCAGTTCGTCCTCGGCGTTTTTTCGGGCGGTGATATCGCGCGCTAGGCCACGGACTGTCCGATATACTCCCTCCGCGTCAGGTACCGGGCTGAGCCGGCCGAGAAACCACCGCCGGCCTCCCAGCACTTCGAGCGGGTATTCTATGCCTTCTGGGCGACCGGTCTCCAGAACCCGCCGAAACGCATCCATGGACGTTCGCGCAAGATCGCCTTCCAGAACCTCGGTGACGCGCTTACCGATCAACTCTGCTCGTGGCCGGACCAGCAGGCTCTCGTCGGCGGCCCAGATGTTGAGATAGGTGCCGTCGCGGTCGAACTCCATGACCACCTCGTCGATTGAGCCCACCAGCGCTCGAAGCCGCGTCTCGCTGCCGCGCAGGGCCTTTTCGCTCTTTTCAAGCTCGGTCACATCCTCGGCCGACCCAACGATCCCGGCAATCCTCTTGCCAACGTACAACGGGGCAATGTTGAAGAGCAAGGTTCAGTGGCTCCCATCCTTGCGAACGATTCTGGTTTGGCACGCCGAAACGGGGACTCCTTCTCTCGATGCTTTGGCAAGGGCTGCGCCAAAGGCCCCCCCATCCTCCGGCGACAGGAGCACAGCATAGGGCTGTCCAGTCAAACCCCCAACAGAATACCCGGTAATCTCTGCGGCCCGGCGATTGACGAAGGTGAAGCGCCCCTCCAGATCAAGCACTGCAATCCCGTTCGTGACGCTCTCCATGACGCTTTCGCGGAACTGCTGGGCTTGTTTTAGCGCCGCCTGAGCGCGGACGCGGTCGGTCACTTCCCGTGCCACACAAAGCACCACGGGCCCTTCCGCACCCTCCCGGCGCAGAGAGTTCTTGTACTCCAGGATGAGCTCATCGCCGTTGCTGGTCAGCGCTTTCATCAAGCCTTGAGCACGGCCCTCTTGGCGCAGTGCGTCGAGGTACGCGTCGAACTGCGGCCGCCGGTCGGGAGAGAGAAAATCCACGATGTTTCGCCCCAACAGGTCCTGCGAGTTCTTGAACCCCAACCGGCGGGCGACGGCCAGAGACGCGCTCAGAATCGTTCCTGAGAGGTCATGCGTGCCCACAAAATCCTCAGTGCTCTCCAGAAAGTCGCGGTATCGATCCTCGCTTTCTCGCAGCGCCCTTTCCTTAGCCTGGTTGACCAGCCGCAGATGCTCGCTCTCCGTCAGATCCTCGACAACGAGGAGCAATTCAGGCTTGCCTTCCATGACACGAACGAGATCGACCAGCGTAATTCGAGCCGGAAGGCGCACCTCCCGGAGCTTGCAGGTTACACGCAGGAGGACATCCTGGGTGGTGGCCCGGCCGTTCACCGCCGCCGTCCCGGGGTGAGGCAAATCCTCCGTGCGAATAATGTCACCGAGCGGTCGCCCTTGAACCTCTTCCTGCCGCAGGCCAAAGTAATCTAGGAAGGGCTGGTTCGCGGACTGGATGCGCAGATTGTGAGTTACCACGAGCAGCCATGACGGCACACTGTCCACAATTTCTCTCGCATAACGTTCCGCTTCGAGCAAGTCCTGCCGGTGTTCGATCCGGTCCCGGAGAGCGCGAGCCTGTCGACGCCGGCGAGAACCACCCAGCAGTATGCCGAGAACCTCAATGAAGAGGCCGACAGCCACAACCTGCAGCCAGACCACCTGGCGAAGTGCTTCAAAGGCCTCGTTCCGGTCGATCCTCTGGTTCAACACCCAACTTGTATCGGTGATGAGACGGAGGGCGGCGAGCGTCGGAGGGCCATGATAGTCCGTTACCGGACCGAACTGGGAGCGCGGCCCGGATGCCAGTGCGGCTGACACAGTGCGATTCGGTGCCGGCTGGCACGTCAGCGGACCGGCCCTTGCGGTACCACGACGCGGGAGGACGCAGACAGTGTCACTCTCTTGGCCCACGGCAATGGTTGTAAGCCGGGAGTGACGGTAACTCGGGACAGCAGCATACTCGGGCTGAATGTGACCAGCAGTCCCTCCGGCAACCAAGAATGCGCCCAGGACAAGTGCCAGGAGGATTCGCCACGAGACTTGGAATCCTGCTCGAACCAGTTCGACCCAGACTTCCCCTTTAGGGCCGGCGCGTGAATCCCTAGCGCCGACTTGGCGACAGCCGGGGCTTCTGGGGCGCAAGTTCCCCCCTTTCCAACTCGACTCAACGGTATGTAGAATAGCCTGTCGTCAACACACTTCACACAAGGACAAGACATATGCATTGTTGAGGCAGAGTACAAACTCTGGTCGCGGATTGCTGACCTCGGGGTTATGATCGAGCGCTGGCGCGCGCCTAACTGATGCGAAACAAAGGGCAGGGTAAGTATGACCAGATACAAAGAGGATTCGTGATTCATACGTTCGCAGCGAAAGCCCGCAATGGAAAGGTATCTGAATGAAGCGTGCTCGCCGATTCGCTATCCTGGCACTCTTGACAGTGTCCATAATTCTCCTCATGGCCGACCAGGCTCGCCAAGCCGCGGAGCTGACGCGCGTCACGGGGCCTGCCGACGACTGGCCGGTGTACGGGCACGATCCCGGCGGCATGCGTTACTCACCCCTCACCGAGATCAATCGCAAGAATGTCAGTCGGCTCCAGGTGGCTTGGACGTTTCACACCGGCGACGTTTCGGACGGCAGCGGTAATCGCCAGCGGAGCGGGTTCGAGACCACGCCCATTCTGGTAGACGGCACGCTCTACTTCTCCACGCCGTTCAATCGCGTGATCGCGCTCGACCCCAAGACTGGACGCCAGCGCTGGGCCTACGATCCCAAGATCGATCTCACCTGGGACTATGGGGACGGACTGGTGAATCGTGGCGTCGCCACCTGGCTGGATTCGACGCAGCTCCCGGCAGGCTCCTCACCCGGTGTCTGCCGCCGCCGGATTTTCGAGGCTACGCTCGACGCGCGCCTGATCGCCCTTGATGCGGCCGCCGGAAAGCCTTGTGCGGACTTCGGCCAGAACGGTGAGGTCAGCCTGCAAGACGTGCCGCGCTACCGCAAGGGCTGGTTTCACATGACGTCGCCGCCCGCCGTGGTTGACGACATCGTGGTGGTGGGATCGGCCATCAACGACAACAATCGCGTGGGCATGCCGAGTGGCGTGGTGCGCGCTTACGACGCCCGCTCGGGCAAGCTGCGCTGGAACTGGGATCCGATCCCGCCGAACGCCGCAGATGCGGCCTCGAAGCCGATGGGAGAGGCCTGGTGGAGCGGGGCGGGCAATGCATGGTCCATCCTGTCGGTCGATCCCGAGCGTCACCTGGTGTTCGTGCCGACGGGCAGCGCCAGCCCGGATTTCTACGGGGCAGGTCGCCTGGGCGACGACAAATGGGCTGACTCCGTGGTGGCGTTGCGCGCCCAGAGCGGCGAGATGGCCTGGGGCTTTCAGCTTGTGCACCATAACCTGTGGGACTTCGACACCGCCAGCCCTCCGCTGCTGGCCACCCTCGAGCACGATCACCGGCAAGTCGAGGTGGTGATTCAAGGTAACAAGACCGGATTCCTTTACACGCTGGATCGCGACACGGGTAAGCCGGTGTTTCCGGTGGAAGAGCGCCCCGTTCCGCAGAGCGATGTCCCGGGCGAGCAAACCTCGCCAACCCAACCGGAACCCGTGGCTCCGCCGGCGCTGGGCCGCCAGCAGATGACCGCCGATGATGCCTGGGGACTGACTCCCGCTGACCGTGAAACCTGCCGCAAGTGGATCAGCACCCTGCGCAATCCGGGCCTGTTCGCCCCGCCCAGCCTCCAGGGAACCCTCAACATACCCGGGTCAATCGGGGCCTTGAACTGGGGCGGCTACGCCTTCGACCCCAAACATGCGCTGCTGTTCGTGAACAGTAACAATATCCCTTACATCGTGAAGCTGATTCCACGCGCTCAGCTCGCCGACGCCAGAACGCACGGGCCTCAAGGGGAATACGCCTCCCAGATCGGCGCGCCTTATGGCATGTACCGCAACGTTCTGTTCTCGCCTTCAGGCCTGCCCTGCAGTCCGCAGCCCTGGGGTCAGATGTCTGCCGTTGATATGAAGACCGGCAAGATCCGCTGGCAGGTCCCACTCGGCTCCATGCGTGACGTCATCACCAACTGCGCTCTTTGCCACGGCAGCGGCGCCCCAAGCGGCGCTACGGGCACGGCGACTCCCGCGCCAGCGGCCGCCGATGCGCCCAAGCTCTCCGATGCTTCCGGGTCGCTCAGTCTGGGCGGTCCCATCGTAACTGCCGGCGGACTGGTTTTCATCGCAGGGACCCTGGACCCGCACCTGCGCGCCTTTGATGTCGAAACTGGCAAAGAACTCTGGCGGGCGGAGCTGCCCGCCAGCGCTCACGCCACGCCCATGACCTATCGACTGCCCAATGGCAAACAATACGTGGTGATCGCTGCGGGCGGTCATCCCAAGGTGCGTGAAGCAAAACAGAGCGATGCCCTGGTGGCGTTTGCTCTGCCGTAGTTCCTTGACCCCACCGAGTATCGGCATCGTCGATGAAAACCGGCGAGCTCATACATAGGCAGCAAGCAAAACCGTTGGCAGGAGATTGGTTTTTTGGCGGGGAAACCGGGGCAACCGGCGTCTTGACAATCGGTCGTGACTCATTTTGAGCCCTGAGGCCACGGCCAAAGTTCCAAAGCGCTAACCTAAGCAGAATTCCACCCGAATCGCTCTTCATCCAAGCACAAACATCAGAGACGAGAGCGCGCTCCACATCCACGGTTTGCCGACTTATCGTCAAGTGAGCTTTGAGATAAGTTAGATTCTGGTTGCCGGCCCACCGGGGGAGGAGGAAAAACCATGCGAGTGGCAATGAATTGTTTTGCAGGAGTTGCCTTGTTTCTTCTGACGGCACTTGCTTTCGAGTTTCATGAACTCTCGCATCATTTTCTCGGGTGGACTGTCTGCGGCCACCTCGGCACCGTTACCTTCACTCAGTTTGAAGTCGCCAAGGGATGCGGTGGCGGAGAGGCTCGTGTCGTCGAGCTCTTTGGGCCCGTGGTCAGCATGGCACTCGCATATGCTGGGGCGCTCCTGGTCTTAAAACGGTCGTCGTTGTTCCGCTTTGGCCTGATATTCGCCAGCTATTTCCATCTGAGATTTCTGCCCGCGCTGTTGGGAGGAGGGAACGACGAGGTTGATGTCGTGCGCCAGACCAGATGGCTTCATGGATCGTCCTATGCCGTAGCCGTCATCCTTTTTGCCCTGGCGTTACCGCCACTGATAGTCGCCGGGCGGGCTCTTGAGGGCCGCTGGAAATGGATAGTCTTCGCACTGGCTTATCTCTTGCCCCTGCCTGTGCTGGCCCTATCAGACCGATTCGATTTGTTTCTCGCTGGGCCGCATCCGCGTTTCCCGGCGCTTGCCTCGGTTACTTGGCTCAACATTCCTCTGATCGTGCTTATCGTGATCGTTGCGTTCACGATTGCGCTTCTCCTGATCGCCAGGTTGCTAGCTCCCTCGGACCTCATAATCCACCTCGTTGATTGAGGTTGAGAGGTAAATCCTACGCCGTCATTCGGAGCACTCAGTTTCCGCGACGGAGAGCGACGTACGGGCATCGCCGTCGAAAAGCCATGATAGTACGTTGCAGAGGTCGCCACGACCCGACCTCGTGTTCCGCGCGCGCCGAGACCGCTACACTTCCAGGCGCACTCCACGACGTGACAATCCCTGCAGAGGGCCAGGGATTCAGCGGCTTCAAAGCCGCAGTCCAGTTCGTGACCAGGGTGATCAAGCTCGACTCGGGCCGGTCGGACGTCACGACGACGAACTTCTGACCGTCCGGCGTCACGTCAAACAGAGGCATTGCGATATTCGGCGGGTTCATTTCGAAGAGCGGACGAATGGATTTAACCTGAAGGGAATTCGCGCTTAAAGCGATGTCCGCCTCCATCAGGCGGTTGCCGATGGTCGAGTAAAACAGCTTCCCGTCTCGGGCCCATCGTACCGCCCATCCCCCGGTGTGCGAAATCTGGTATTTCCCGCCGGGTCCGGGAAAGGGAATCACATAGACTTCGGGACGCCCGGACTCATAGGAGAAATAGGCAAACCAACGGCCGTCGGGAGAGAAATTCCCGTCGTAGACCCCGGCGTCGGTGTGCACCACCTGGAAGGGTTTCTTGTCGCCCGTCAGAGGCAGGATCCAATTCTCTTCGTGTCCTTCGGTGGCGTTGAAAGCGTCGAAGGAAAGGTATTGGCCGTCGGGAGACCAATCGACAACGGTCAAATAGGAACTGAAGAGGCTGGATTCCGGGGTGAAGAGCGTCTCGGCTTCACCAGACCCACCCGTGGGCTTACGGGAAGATGGCCCTCGGGTCGCCGCCCGGCCCCGCATAAGCGACGTATTTCCCATCAGGGGACCACACCGACCAGATCTTCGCCCCGGATCCAAACGTCAGCCGGGTGCTGACGGCGCCCGACACCGGAAACGACCACAGTTCGTCGGTCCCGGTTTGGTGGTTGGCGACGCGAGCGAGGACCTGCTTTCCGTCGGGTGAAATTTTTGGCGAATTGTACTCGGCGACCTCGCCCAGGGAGCCAAGGGGGTTGCCGCTGCGATCGAACCACTCGAGGCGAGCCGTCGGGGATGCTCCCTGATAAGCCAGGATGGAAGCGCTGGTGGCGGAGACGTTGTCAGCCTGAGCGAGCGACGTCGCCTTGCCCGACAGGGTACCGGTCGAGGGGTCAAACGGCTGCGCGAGCACACCCGTGCCGTGCAACCGCGGGAGGTAGGAGCCATTGTGGAGATTGCGGAGGTTGGTGGCCTGCACCATCGCTACGAACGGCGTGCAGCGTAAGGTCGGGCTCGAACATATCGAGTCCCCTGGCCAGTGAACCGCATTTTTACTGGGTTTTGGCGAACCACACCCTCTAGGATCGGCCCGGAAACCAGCCTCACGGCAGTCGTAGCGCAGGGCTCGCGTGGCCCGGCGGCATTTCGTGTTGCTTCGAGAGGACGATTGACAAAATCAAAGAGAAGGGCCGTGGGCCTTGCAAGACGAGTCCTGCTCTACAGTCGCTGCCTTTCGACGCCGCCGGAAGGCAAGTCCCAGTGACCCCAGCGCCAGCAGGCCGAGCGTAGCCGGCTCAGGTGTGCTCGAGGTTTGCCCGGCCAGGATGGTCTGATTCGCGACGGTGTCGTACGCGTAGCCGAGCAGCGTGGCATCAACGAAAGGAAGGCCTGCAGACCGGCCGGCAACGACGTTCAATTCGGCCCAGCCATAGTGGTCTTGGCCGTTGACCGACAAAAACAACCCTAGGAACCTGTTCGTCACGTTCGGCCAGCTGCCTTGATTCCCGTCGTTGCTGACAAGGGCCATCATCCCGCCGTAAGTCCAGAATTTTCCGGGGTAGGCACTGCCGATACGGGCTCCGGCCTTCAGAGCGAAGGGTTGGTACCCCCAAAAAGCGCCGTTAGTTCCTGCTGTACGATTAATTCCAATGGACAGGCCGGCTAAGGACCCGGTAGCCCAGTCAAAGAAGTTGAAGTCGACGACGCCATCGTGGTTGAGGTCGATCGGGACAGTCGTCGGAGCCCCCGGAGTCCCCGGAACCATGGAAATGTTAGCCGGCGTATAGATGATGTCAGCGCTGGCAGGTTGCGCCGCAGCGAGCAGACCGATTCCGGCCGCCCCGGCAGCTGTGGCATAACCTGTTAGACGTTTACTAAGGCTCTCTCTGAGCTGAGCTTTCTGACGTGATTTCATGGATTCCCCCTTTGCGTTTCCGTCGCAGGGCGTAGAAGAGTGAGAATAAACGAAAAGTTTAGAATCTCCTATAGAGTTTTCTGCCGCGTCCCCGCCGAGGGACTGCTGTCCATCAAACCAGCGGAACTGATGCTCTTTTTCACCGGCACCGACAGCGAACTCGCCCTACTTGGGAAGCCGCAGAATTTCGGTAATTCCGTACTGGTAGAAAACCTATATCGGAAGCTGGCGGTACTTAGGGAAAGTCACGCGGCAGGTGTAAGCCCGGGCCAAGAGGAAGCAGACCAGCTTGCGAATGCTAAGGCAGTGGCACGAAGCTGACTTCGCACTGCCCGAGGGTCTCGACAGTAGCAAGAATGGATGGAAAAGCACCCAAGCAGCGAGTCCCAGCAAGGGATTCCGACTCTCCCTCTCGCATACTTCCATCCTGTTAACAGCGAAGATGGTGGAGTATCTGGGAGACAAGACGGGCGGGTGGATGACGACAATCACTTACGACCCCGCCTCGATCACTGCCGACAATCTCAAGCAATATGATGCGATCTTCCTGGGCAGCACGACCGGCGCGTTTCTGGATGAACCGCATGATGAAGCTGCGACCCAGCCGAAGGGCGTCGTCCCGCTCGAGGGGTGGGAAAGAGGGCCCGCGGTCAGTCCACTTTGCAGCACGCGATACGTATCGATCAGATTCGTGTTCTTTTCGGTGACCACGAGGAAGGACCCGTCCGGCGTAAATCCGACCTAGGTGGCCCAGCTGCGGCTCCGCCGGCAAGCGGACGGCTGGAGCCGGCCAGCATTCTCAGCCTCCTATCAGGATCAAGCTCAAAGCCGGCAATGTTGGGAGTGCCGCCGGCATTGAGGACGTAGACCAAGTCCTTGTAGCGCGCGATGCTGACCGGTTCCGTGCCACCAGAAGGGAATGCGCCCACCACCTTCAGTCCGAGACGGCCGGCTTGCATCACAGAAATGTTGTTACTTCCTGCGTTCAAAGCGCCCTGACTTAGAGCGTCGACAGTGCTGCCTCCCAGTTCTGCTGTTATACTCCCATAGGCCGGGGATTCTGCAAACGCGACTCAGCTCAATTGATGAGGAGGGATAAGCCTCATGACAAAGCCTGAATCTGAAGTCCCCGAAGCCATCTCGAAACAGACAACCCACGCGGAGGGAGGATTGGAGAGGCGGCTCCTAGGATATGCTGTGGCCGCGACCGCTGGAGTTGGATTCCTCTCCGGCCAGGTCGCGAAGGCGAGCATCGTCGTTACGCCAGTAAACACGACCTTGACCAACGGCACTATAACGATCGATTTCAGCCCTGGAGTCACTGAGTTCAAGGTGGTCGACCAGGACATCACCAAGTCATGCTGTTTCTACACTCAGATTCTGCGAGTCAGCGGCAACGGCAAGGCTGGCGCCGCCGTAGTGGGTGGAAATGGGGAGGCTGAACCGCTGGCTGCGGGCCGGCCGATTGCAGCCGGCGACCCGTTCCAAAACGTCCAGAATTTTCCGGCGCAAATGGCAACGGCCTTCAACGATTCCAACTCCTTCTTTTTCGTCTTCGGACCGTTTGCCAACACCACCGACCGGTTTCTGGGCCTGAGGTTTGAGATCAGCGGACAGACCCACTATGGTTGGGCCGAATTCTCGTTTGTCCGCGCGGGCTTTAGCGGCAGCATCCCTTATGTGACCGCGCACATGGTGGCGTACGCCTATGATACGGTGCCGAACCAGGGCCTTCTGGCCGGCCAGGACCCGAGCGCAGCGCCCGAGCCGGGCACATTGGGCCTGATGGCGCTCGGGTTCATGGGGCTCCGGTTCTGGAGGAAGAAGAAGGTCGACTAGGATATGGCGAAACGCCTTCCTATGCGCCGGCCCAGCTCCCGCATTCGTGCCGTCTACCGTGATCCCAAGCGAATCCTGTGGGTAGTCAGAACCAGATCGGCACGCTCAAGACGTTACTTAACAGCGGACCGAATGTGGATTCGTAGGGTTCAGGGGCGGCAGCTTCAGATTGCGGCTCGTGCCTCGATGAGTCGGAGAGACCGTGGCTGCAGCACCGCTGTGAACGACTCGATAAGGCATTGCCCAAAGCTCGTTCGTCGTTCCAGCATTCAGCCTCCCAGGTCGCTTATGCCGCGTCGCGCCCTGGCACAGCCCCAGTTCCTGATTCCGTCCTTGGGTCAGCGACGCGCGTTCCCCGATTGGACTGTGTCGCTGCTCTGCATTCCTTTGAATCGAGGTTCTCAGTTTCCGCCATCGGCTATAAAATCTGCTTCAATATCGGTCGCCAGCGGCGCTTCGCAAACTGACCGCCCGTATGTTGTCCGTAGGGCCGATCATACACTCAGAGCCGCCGGTAAGCACTCGCGCTTTAGTCGATTTGTGGCGTGCGCGCGCAGCCCACTTCGTGCGGCTAACGTCGGGTACCGTAGCTAGACATCCATCCAAATTAGCTAGCGCCGCACCGCAGGGGAACGCAAGGCGGGGACTAAGGGAGATTGACGCCGGTCCCCGGCCTCTCCAGACGTGGGGCGCCTCAGAGGTGTGATGGGCGGCGGCGAGTTCGCGCTTCAGTGACCACCTCATCGACATGAGCTGCGACGCTCTCCGGACCCATTAATTGGAAATGGTCCACGTCAGGTGCAACCGTGATGATGGATTCGGGGAATTCTTCTCCCAGGATTCCGGTGTCGAGGTTCTTGAGCTTGAGTCGCGCGAGCGCAGCCTGGGATCCCGAATCGCTGGAAAAGACAAGTCTCAGCGCGGGCACACGCTGGCGCGCTCCCTTGAACCACTGGGCGAAGGTTGCGAAGTCCTGTGTATCCTTGAACGGCCCAACAATTTCGGCGGCGGCCCGCTGGAGCACGCCCATATCGCCTTCGAACTTTCTCAATACTCGGACAAGGTACTCATGAACATTCAGCCACTCGTCGAGCGACTCGGCAGTTTCACCGAATCGCCGGAGTTCGGCAATCGACACCTCAGGCTTGTCCGGGGCCATCCTGGCCAGGACGCGCGAAACGAAACACGTATCAATCGACAAGTTGCATCCCAGGCCAAGCAAACCATCGATGCGCGGAGACGGACCATTAAGCAGCAGTTGTAACCAGATGTCGGTGCCGCATGAGAGGCCCACAAGCACGACGGTCGACGCCTGGGAACGTTCGATCAACTCCAGAAGCCATTCGCGCAGAATGACAATGTGATCTGCAAGTGATAATGAAATCCGCGGGTGGCGATCGGTCTCGTAATTGTAAAGCGATGGGCTCACGCCCCGATAAGGAAGGCGCTTTAGGTGAGGCTCGAGCTCTCGATGGCCGAGGCCGAGGCCGTGAAGGAGACAGACCAGCACGTCCGAGTTTACCTGGTTGTCTGCGTACCGCAGAGAATCGCCGATGATCCTTGGATCGAGGGTCGCACGGTTAAGCTTGCGGCAAACACGTTCGGTGAGCGTAAAACGGCGCTCGATGAGCCGGCACTCGATTTCACCGCCAGCCGGGGTTTTGCCCTCTGTCGCGGACACCGCCTCGATCTCGGCAAGCATCTCCGCGGCGCTCTGCCATCGATCGGCCGGTCGTTTCTCCAGGCACTTCATTACCGCATTGGCGAGCCGCAGCGGAACGGCAGGTCGCCATTTGGCAATCGGTTCGGGCGGCATGGCGAGGTGCGCGGCCATAACCTGCTGGGCCTTTTCGAGCGTAAACGGCAAATGCCCGGTTAACATTTCGTAAGCAACAATCCCCATGGCGTAGAGGTCGGTTCGATGGTCCACTACGGCACCGCCCACCTGCTCAGGCGCCATGTAGGAAGGCGTGCCGACAATCGTTCCCATCGCGGTCAGCCGGGTCGAGGCCCACGTCGCCCCCGAAGTTTCGACCAACGCTTTCGCTATGCCAAAATCGGTGACATACGCGTGGCCGTCGCTCAGCAGTATGTTCTCGGGTTTCAAGTCGCGATGCACCACACCTTGCGTGTGCGCATAGGCGAGCGCGTCCAGGAGATAGCGGAGGATATGCAGACTTTCGGGTACCGGCAACTCGCCGGCCCTCGCCATCCGAGTGCGCAGCGTCTCGCCATCGATGAGCGGCATGACGTAGAACATTACTCCGCACGACTCGCCCGAGTCGATCAACGGCAAAATGTGGGGATGGGTGAGCTGGGCGGCAATTCGGATCTCTCTCAGAAAACGTTCCGTCGAGGTCGCCTCACAAACCTCCGGACGCATAACCTTGATCGCTACGAACCTATCATGACGCAAGTCGCGTGCGGCATAGACGGTCGCCATACCACCCGCGCCCAGTTCGCGATCGAGCTGGTACCTGTCGGAAAGAGCATCGGCGATTCGTTGGCTCATCAATCGCACATTTTATCATTCGGCTGGACCGCCATCCGGGTAACTTTGATTTTCTTTTGGCGCTCGGTCCCGGCGTTCGTTTGCAAGACGCGGGTGGCGCATACGTTCACACCGATGAATGCGCCACCCGACCTACCGCTCACGAGGGTTACTTCCGGATCGACGATACAGGGAAGGACCGCAACTGGGACAGCCGCTAATGTCCTGTGGGTTTCGACGTGGGATACCGAATGCCGCAATCGGCACTGGTCAAAAGAACGGGAGGATGTGCGAGCGGAACCTCAATTGTCTCAGTTCTCAAGGGCAGCCACGCAGCCAATTGAAATCAATAATCCTTTTGGAAGTGGGACTTGCATTGTCATTCGCGCGGGTGGTTCCTTCGGAAAGAATTCCGCGAAGAGACGATTAAGCTCAGGAAAGCTGGAGACATCGGCTACGAGTACGGTCGTATTGACAACCAGGTTGAGTTGGCTACCGCCCGCTCTCAAAACGGCCTCTAGGTTTCTGAACGCTTGCCGTGCCTGTGCTTCGAAGCCGGGGCCGACGACTTCGCCATTGGAGGGATCCACCCCTGGCTGTCCCGAAACGAACAATAGCCCTCCCGTGCGGACCGCCTGTGAATACGGCCCGATAGCCTTGAGACCTGGAACCTGAACGACCTCCTTGTTAACCATCGCCGCCTCCATTTTCTTTCGGGTGAGCTTACCACGAAAAGGAGGAGCAGCACTCTTGTCGGATTATGCGACTCGGAAGTGGGAGAGAGGTGGTCAAGTTGCCGTTAAACGGGGTAACCTTGCTTTGGCTCCTCGCTCCCAAATTCCATTTCACAGAGGCGGTATGCCGACTACACAGCCACTGGGTGCCGCCTCAGCGGAATTCTCGGCGCACCCCCGCCAAATGTGCGACTCTAGCCACGATAAAATCTGACAGATGCGAATATACATCGACGAGGCGGGCAGCTTCGTTGTACCTCCTACCACGCGGCCGCACTCTTTTTCCCTCGTGCTTGCGCTCGCTGTGCCGTCCGCAAGCGAAGCCGATCTCTTCTACGAATTCTTGCGGCTGCGTGATGACTGGCCCAACCCGGCAGTCGAGATCAAAGGCAGCACGCTCGACGAGTCGGAGGCCGCTCAGGTCATTGATCTGGTGTGTCGCTACGAGGTCCTAGTCAATTTCTTCACCATCGACATGGCAACGCATGGTGACCAAGTCGTCGACGATTTCAGAATGCGTCAGGCTGCCGCCGTGACCGCCCATCTCACACAGGCGCACCATCCGAACATCGTCGCTCAGCTTCACACCCAGGCAGACAAGATACGTGCGATGCGGAATCAATTATTTCTGCAGGCCTTCCTAACGATCCAACTGATTCTCGAGGTCATTGAGGAAGCGACACTCTACTACGTGCAAAGGCTGCCCAGGGAGCTTGGAGAAATTGCCTGGTTCGTCGACCGCAAAAACCGCACTATCACGCAGATGGAGGAGATGTGGACGACGTTAATCCTGCCGATGAGCGAGAGCCATTTCGCGAGGAATCCGCTGAAGACTCTCATCGGAGCGGACTATTCACACTTCGACGCACGTTACGGATTCACAGCCGAAACCGTCGACCCGCAGATGGCGCGCCATTTGGAGTGGATGCAACAAGTTCACGGCACCCGCCCACTGGGTGGTGGCAAGACTGCGCTTAACGCGAAGTTACTACTCAGCGACTGGAGAGAATTCCTGGACTCGCGTGACTCGCTGGGAGTGCAGCTTGCGGACATGCTTGCAACGATCTTGCGGCGCGCGCTAAATGACCGACTTCAGTTCCCGGGTTGGGAGAACTTCGGTAAACTCCTCGCTCGCAAGGGCCAGCCGGGGTCATCTTTTCTGCAACTCGGCTTGGCCGACGGTGCCCCGAGGACTCTCGAAGGAGTCGCCAAGAACGTTTGCCTTGCCCTCGATGCCCGAGCAAAGTCAATGCTGATTGGCGATGACTCGCGATAGATACAGCTTCGTACGCCGATTCGAGAATCAATGCAGTCGCGGCGTCTTGCATCACCAGCGAAGTGGACTCAATGCCTGGTAAACGGGGAACCCGTGCTCTTGGCTCGTCGCCCAACGCCGAGTCACAAGAGCGACATGCCGACTATATGACCAAGTAGCAACGAATCGGAGCTATTCATGCCGCAGTGCTACCATCGGATCCACTCTGGTGGCGCGCCGGGCCGGGATGTAGCTCGCAACACACGCGACGCAGGTCAGCGCCAGTGAGATCCCGGCGAAGGTCATAAAG
>DATDGR010000055.1:0-12685 GCA_036521995.1 Terriglobia bacterium
ATTTTGTCGTAACACGGGCTATAACCGAAAGTACGCCATTCGTCTGCTGAACGGTCCTCGGCCTAACACCCGGCGGGAAGCCTCGAGACGTCGGCCTCGTTCGCCGAGCTACGGCTCCGGGGTGATTGCCGTCCTGGGTGCGGTCTGGGAGTCGGCGGGTTATCCCTGCGCCGTGCGATTGAGGGCCCTGCTGCCTTTGTGGATGCCCTGGGTGCGAAAACGCTTCTCCGGCCCAGCCAAGCGACCGAGAGCGGCGTGCTGGGCATCAGTGCGCGCCAGATGGACCGCCGGCTGCAAGAGCGTAAGAAGCGGGTAAGCCACCGTCTCTACGGGCGAACTCGAACTAAGCCGGGTACGCTGCTGAAGCACCTGATTCCCCTGCGTACCGACCACTGGCAGGTGAGAATGCCAGGCTTCGCCGAGGTGGATCTGGTTTCGCATTCGGGGAACTCGGCCAGCGGCGAGTTCGCTTATTCGCTCAATTTAACCGATGTCTACACGGGCTGGACCGAGACCCGTGCGATTCTGGGGAAGAGCCGCCAAGTGGTGTTGGACGCTTTGCAGGAGATTCAGCTGGCGCTCCCCTTCCCGTTGCTGGGCATCAACTCGGACAACGGCAGCGAGTTCATCAACTGGCACGTCGGCATATGGTGTGCGAGCCACGAGGTCCAGTTCACCCACAGCCGCCCTTACAAGAAAGACGACAACGCTTACATCGAGCAGAAGAACTGGACCCATGTCCGCAAGCTGATGGGTTGGGATCGCTACGACACCCCCGAGGCCGTGGAGGCCATGAATGATTTGTACCAAAATGAACTGCGTCTATGGCTCAATCTCTTTCAACCTTCGGCGAAGCTGATGAAGAAAGTGCGGGTGGGCTCGAAGCTGCGCCGGCGTTACGATCTGCCGCGTACGCCGCTGGATCGGCTGGTCGTGGAGTCCGCCGAGGGAGCCGCGGCCCATGCCCGTTGCACCGCACTGCTGAAGCTTCGTCAAGGCTTGGATCCCTTCGAGCTCAGCCGCCAAATCGATCGTAAACTGCAAGCGATTTACACTCTGGCGCACACGCGTCTGAGCCCGCGCGTTCCACCAAACGCTCACTGAGGGAGGGTTACATTTTAGATGGCTCAACAGATCTGTCCCTGGTTACATTCACAAATGACTTGACACGCCCCAAACGATCGCCGGGCCTTGGCTCGGTCTCCGGGCGGGCGCGATCGGCCAGCGCGGGGTGCATTGGGCGCTTCCACGGGAACGTCTGATAATATTTTAGATGATCAAGCCGAGTTAACATAAGTTGATTCGGACCGAATCCGCCGTTTGCCCAAAGGGCTCGGTAAAAAAGCCTGGTCCACAGATTTCCAGATTCTCCCCTGTGTATGTTGCGTCGAAAGCAGTCCGTGTGACCTGCGGATTCAACGCTCCTGCCGTCGACGGCTGCGATCTGGTGTGATAAGTTCTAGCATTGTCGGCGCGCCGACATCCGCGATGCCCTTGATCGAAACCGAAGCTATCGTGCTAAGAACGTATCGGTTGGGCGAGGCCGACAAGATCGTTTCGCTCTTTACCAGGCAGATGGGCCGCGTGCGGGCAGTAGCTTCGGGGGCGCAGCGCACGAAGTCGCGCTATGGCGGGACGCTCGAGTCCCTCGGCTACGTCCGGCTCTGGCTTTACGAACGCGAGAACAGGGACCTGGGTCGGCTGAACTCGGTCGAGATCATCGAGTCCTTCTTCGACATGCAGAAGGACTATTCCTCGCACCTGGCGGCCCAGTATCTAGTTGAGGTGGCGGAGCTGCTGCTTCCTGAGAGGGAAGTCAACGATCGCGTCTTCCGCCTGATGCTGGCGGTCCTGAGGGGGCTCAAACGCGGCCTGCGCCCCAACAGTCAGGCCGGTGCGGGCCCGCTGGATGAGCCTGAGGACGGGGATGGCAAGGATAAGGCAGAAAATAGGCTCGAGCCCGTTACCGCACCGGGTGGCGGAATCGAGCGGCCGCTGCTCTATTTTGATTACTGGTTCCTGCGGGTGGCCGGGGTGATGCCCGATCTCGAGCACTGCGCATCCTGCGGCCGTCGCCTGATTGATGCCTTCTACGGCCCAAGCTCCGACGGCTTGGTTTGCGCGGTCTGCCGCACCTCCGCGTCTCCGCGTAAGCTGGGACCGGATGCGCTGGCGGTTGCTGGCTCGCTGCGCGAGTCTTCCCCGGACTCCTGGTTTGCGATGAGGCGGCCCGGTGGTCCGGTGCGCGACCTCCGGCGATTCTTGGAAAACCTGATTGAGTTTCACGCCGAGCGGAAGCTGATCACACGTGAATTGCTGGAGCAAGATTCTGGTCTTCTCTAGGGCATCCCAGACTATCACCTTGCCCAATACCATCGAGTTGTGTCATTGTAATCCATGCGAGGAATAGGCCCGTTGATTTGTCTTATGTTTTACTTCAGACTTTTGTTGCTATCTATTTAAAATTAAAGAGATGATATCTTATTGGTAGGCCTTAGCGAAGGCGAAGAACGGACCTCAGTTCCTATGGGGTACTTCAGGACGGTTGTGGTTCCGGCGCTAGTTGCATCCGTTGTCGCCTTTTTGCCTTTTTTATGAGGGCGCGGACGAAAAGGCTCGGTTGGCCGCCGATAGTCGGATCCCGGCTGACGAGTATTACGATTGTGCTGCTTGTGGGTCTGATCGTCATCTTTGTGCGAGAAGGCCGTGCTCCCCGGTCACGTTACCTCCGGGCGGGAGGCTGGTTTGTCGTACTTGCCGCATGGTGTCAGGCTCTCGTGATTCCAGAAATCCTGACCACCGCCCGCACCGGCGCGACAACCTTAGTACGAAGAAATGATGGGGGCCCATCGGACGCTTCCCGCTGCCCAGCACGCTTGGGCGCACGTTGCGGGCTTTCTCGTGTAGGCTGCTGTGGGGCTGATCGTGGGTGGGCTTGTGTATTTGGGAGCAAGGCAGGGCCGCCGTTCCAGCCCAGCAACGACCGAGTGACGTCGCAGTGCGTCGTTGCAGAGATGATTAGGCATGCCGGTCGCTAACTTTCAAGACATGATCATCGAGTTGATCCGATTCTGGGCTCGCCAGGGCTGTGTGATCGCCTTGCCTTATGACCTTGAAGTGGGCGCCGGCACCATGTGCCCGGAGACGTTTCTGCGCGTGCTCGGTCCCGACCCCTGGAAAGTGGCCTACGTCCAGCCGTCGCGCCGTCCGGCTGACGGACGCTATGGTGAGAATCCCAACCGCCTGCTCAAACACACCCAGATGCAGGTGATTCTGAAGCCGCCTCCAGCTGACGTCCAAGACGTCTATCTGCGCAGCCTGGGAGGCCTGGGCATCCGGTTGCGCGACCATGACATCCGTTTCGAGGAAGACAACTGGGAGGCCCCAACCCTCGGTGCCTGGGGGATCGGCTGGCAGGTAATGCTCGACGGACTCGAGATCACCCAGTTCACCTACTTCCAGCAGTGTGGCGGTCTAGATCTTTCGCCGATCAGCGCCGAGATCACCTATGGTCTGGAACGTATCGCGGCCTTCCTGCAGAATGTTCAATCAGTTTATGAGATCAAGTGGAGTAACAATAAGACCTACAGAGACTTAAGATTTGAAGAAGAAGTTGAGCTTTCGGTCTACGATTTCGAGGCTGCCTCGCCCGAAGTTTGTCGCACACTACTTGATGCCTACGAGGGCGAGGCCCTGAGATTGCTCGGTTCCTACCGGGACCTCAAGTCCGTTGCATCGCTCAGACGGTTCCCTTTACGTAAAGCTTACGAACTTTGCCTCAAGTGCTCGCACCTGTTCAACATTCTCGACGCGCGGGGTGCAATCAGCGTTACCGAGCGTGTGGCTTTGATCGCCCGCATCCGTAAGATGGCGGTGGAGGTGGCGAGAATCTATGTCGACCGTATGAAGCCGGAACCCGCCGAGACAATGGCGCGGGAGGTCCAGCCGGCATGAGCGAGGCCACCCTTCCACTACTCATCGAAGTCGGCTGTGAGGAAATTCCAGCGCGGTTTCTGCCCGACGGTGAGAAGAAGTTTGGCGAGCGTCTGCTGGGGGCGCTCTACGATTCCCGCCTCATTCCTGCCGACCTCGGGTCCGTTCGCGAACCGCGCCTGAAGACCTACTCGACTCCACGCAGGATCGTCGCTTACGTGCCCGCGCTGCTCGAGAGCCAGCCGGATCTCGTCGAGGAGGTTACGGGCCCACCCGCCAAAATTGCCTTCGACGCCGAGGGCAAGCCCACCCGCGCTGCCGAGAGCTTCGCCGCCAAGAATGGCGTTAGAGTTGAAGAATTACTTCAAATCGAGACTCCTAAGGGTTTGTACGTAAGCGCCAAGAGGACAACCATTGGCTTGGCGGCTCTTGAAGTCCTGACCACCATTCTGCCACAGGTGATTAAGGCGGCCACCTTCCCGAAGAGCATGATCTGGGAGGGCGACCGTGTGAGGTTCGTCCGGCCGATCCGCTGGCTCGTGGCGCTACTTGGAGAAGGGGAGAGGGCGCAGATTGTTCCGTTTGAAGTAGCGGGGGTGAGGTCAGGAAGCCTGACGTTTCGACACCGCCTAACTCGCAAGCCTGAAGCGGCCGTGATCGGATTCAAGGATTACACCAGCAAACTTCGGCGCGGCCACGTTGAGATTGATGGCGAAAAACGACGCAAGCGAATCCGAAGAGACATTAAAGCTCTACTCGAGGTTGAGGCCGGGCGAGCGTCTGAGCTCACCCTGACCGGAAGTGGGGCCGTTCCACAGACCAATGGAGACGACGGCCTCGCCACCGCGGCGATTCGTCCGAGGCTGATCAACGATCCGGCGCTGGAAGACTGGATTGTTACGTCCACGGAGTGGCCGCGGCCGATCCTGGGCAGCTTCCAGCCGCGATTCCTGGAGCTCCCCCGCGAGATCCTGATTACGGTCATGCGAGGCCATCAAAAATACTTTGCGGTCGAGTTGGCTGGCGGCCCCGCCGCGTCAGTTGCATCTGAGTCCACGCTCGCACCTCAGTTCGTTACCGTGCTGAACGTCCCCGGCGATCCCCAGGGCATCATCCGTCGCGGCCACGAGCGCGTGCTGACGGCGAGACTTGAGGACGCCAAGTTCTTTTGGCACGCCGACCAGAAGATTCTGCTGCGAGACCGCGTTTCAATCTTGGACCGCGTCACTTATCATGAAAAGCTTGGCAGCTATACCGATAAGATTATCCGCATGAGTGCTATAGCCGAATATATTTGTGCTGAACTTGAAAAGCCTGGGAAGGCTCGTGGAGGGGAGCAAGCACGCGCACTGAGGGCGATCAAGCTGTGCAAATGCGACCTCACCACCCAGATGGTGCAGGAGTTCACCGAGCTGCAGGGCATAGTTGGCGGCCTGTATGCCAAGGCTCAAGGCGAACGCGAAGAGGTGTGGCAGGCCATTTACGATCAGTATAGGCCGATCAACTTGGAAGACGAGCGCCCGCGTTCCGCTGTGGGTGCCGTCGTCTCGCTGGCCGACAAGCTGGACGCCGTTGTGGCGGGTTTCTCCGTCGGGCTCGAGCCGACGGGTTCCAGCGACCCGTTCGGTCTGCGGAGGGCCGGGAATGGGATTGTGAAGATCGCCATCGAGGCTGCCCCTGGGCTCGATCTTTACCGTGTGGCGAGCAACGCGCACCAGCGGCTTCAGCAGAAGCTATCGGAGCCGGCGGCTGGCGGCTGGGGGCACCTCGAGAGTTTCTTCTCCGAGCGCCTCGCGTTCTACCTCGACACTGTAGTCGGTCTGAAATACGACACGGTTCGAGCGGTCCTGAGTCCGCAGGTGCATGACAGTTGGAACGTGCCTTCGAGGGCTTTGGAGCGGGCTCAGGCCCTCCATGCCACGCGCGACTTGGCGGACTTCCAATCCCTCGCGGCCGCCGCGAAACGCACGCGCAATATTCTCACCAAGTCAGCGAAGCCCCAGGATTTCGCCGCCGTGCTTCAGGTGGACCCGGCGCTTTTTAAGGCTCCGGAGGAGCGTGAGCTCTACAACGCCTACGAAGGTGCCCAGTCGGCCCTCGCCGTTCTTGAGGCAAATTCTGACTATGCCGGAGCCTTCCGCCGTCTGGCGCAGCTGCGGCCGGCCGTTGATCAGTTTTTTGACAAAGTGATGGTCATGGACGAGGATCGCGCAGTGCGCGCCAACCGCCTGCAGCTGCTCACTGACCTAGACTCGTTGGCTTTCCGGCGGTTCGCGGATATCTCCGAAATCGAACCTGGGGTGGGGGGTCCGCCTCAGGATCAAGTTGGGACCCGCTGAGGATCAAAGCCACGATGTGCTTTATTTTCAGTAGGTATGATTAATTACTTGCTCCGGTCAGTGAGCCATGTGAACCGGATTGTCGGCGCGTCGACATCCTCAGTCGGTCTTTGGGCTTGGCTGACGGGACTGCCAACATCTTTCAGCCCTTGCGAACCGGATGCTATAACCCGACAAGGGGAGCCGGAGAAGGAAAACTCAAAAAGGAGTGTCCATGGACAAATACGTTTATTCTTTCGGCGGCAAAGCTGAAGGCCACGGCACCATGAAGGACGTGCTCGGCGGCAAGGGCGCGGGGCTTGCCGAGATGACCAACGCCGGCCTGCCCGTCCCGCCCGGCTTCACCATTGCCACCTCCGCCTGCCGGCTCTACTTTGAGAGCGGGAACAATTTGCCGGACGCCGTCACCCGGGAATACTCCCAAGCTCTCGATAGGCTGGAGGGTCTGCTCCAACTAAAGCTGGGAGACCGAGAAAAGCCGCTGTTGGTCTCGGTGCGCTCGGGCGCCAAGTTCTCGATGCCCGGCATGATGGACACCATTTTGAACCTCGGCATGAATGACAGGATCGCCGAGGCCTTCACCCGCAAGTCTGGTAACCCGCGCTGGGCCTACGACAGCTACCGCCGCTTCATCCAGATGTTCGGCAACGTGGTGCTCGACATCGAGAAGCGCGAGTTCGACCACGTTTTCGACGGGCAGAAGAGGAAGCGCAAAATGCAGCTTGACACCGAGCTCACGGCCTACGATCTGAAAGAAGTGATCGCGGGATACAAGACAGTTGTGAAGAGGGAAACCGGCCAGGATTTTCCGCAAGAGCCGCGCACCCAGCTCGCCATGGCTATCGAAGCCGTCTTCCGCTCCTGGAACAACGCCCGCGCCATCACCTATCGCCGGTTGAACAGGATTCCTGATGAGATCGGAACCGCCGTAAACGTCCAGGCCATGGTTTTCGGCAATATGGGCGAGACTTCGGGTACCGGCGTCGGGTTCACTCGCAATCCGGCCACCGGCGCCAAGGAGTTCTACGGCGAATTTCTGATGAACGCCCAGGGCGAGGACGTAGTGGCTGGGGTCCGAACGCCAGTGCCGATCAGTGAGCTGGAGAAGATCAATCCCGAGGCTTACAACCAGCTCCGCAAGATCACCAACCGGCTCGAGCAGCACTACAAGGACGTGCAGGACTTTGAGTTCACTATTCAGGAAGGCAAGCTTTACATGCTCCAGACTCGCAGCGGCAAGCGCACGGGTCCGGCGGCTGTCAAGATCGCGGTTGACATGGCGAACGAAGGCCTGATTTCGCCGCGGGATGCGGTGATGCGCGTAGAGCCCGAGCAGCTCAATCAGCTCCTTCATCCAGTGCTTGATGAATCGGAGCCTTTGACTCTCCTCACCAAGGGCTTGCCGGCGTCACCCGGAGCCGCTGTGGGACGCGTGGTCTTCACCGCCGATGAGGCTGTAGCGCAGGGCAGGACCAAAGACGGCAAGACTAATCCGGTCATCTTGGTCCGCGCCGAAACCGTTCCCGATGACATTCACGGAATGGAGGTGGCCCAGGGTATTCTCACCTCGCGCGGCGGGATGACCTCGCACGCCGCCGTCGTAACTCGTGGAATGGGAAAGTGCTGTGTGGCCGGAGCGGGGGAGTGCGAGGTGGACGAGAAGAAGAAGGAGCTTCGCGTCGGCAAGCAGGTGATCAAGGAGGGCGACTGGATTTCGCTCGATGGGTCCACCGGCCGGGTGGTGCTCGGCAAGGTACCCACGAAGGAACCTGATCCCGCCAGCGGCGACTTCGCCACCTTTATGAGGTGGGCGGACGATTATCGTGACCTTGGAGTGCGCGCCAACGCGGACATCCCTCGCGACGCCACCGTGGCTCGGAAGTTTGGCGCCGAAGGCATCGGCCTCTGCCGCACCGAGCATATGTTCTTCGCCCAGGACCGCCTGCCGCACGTGCAGCGCATGATTATGGCGTGCAAGGACACGCCTGATCAGAGGGAAGCGGCGGAGCTCGAGAAGGAGCGCCGCGCCGCCCTGGCTAAGCTCCTGCCCATGCAGCGCAAGGATTTTATCGGCCTGTTCAAGGCCATGAACGGCCTGCCGGTTACCATCCGCACCTTGGACCCTCCTCTGCACGAGTTCCTGCCCAAGCGCGAGCAACTCATGGTGGAAGTAGCGGTTCTCGAAGCGACCGGAAAGAAGGGATCGAAGCTGAGCCAGGCCAAGAGGATGCTGGAGATTGTTGAAGGCCTGCATGAATTCAATCCAATGCTCGGCTTGCGCGGTTGCCGTTTGGGCGTTCTCTATCCGGAGATTACCGAAATGCAGGCTCGCGCGATCTTTGAGGCCGCGTGCGAATGCAAGAAGCAAGGCACCGACGCCAAGCCCGAAATCATGATTCCGCTGGTGGGCGATGTGAAGGAGCTTGCCTTGCAGAAAGAGATTGTGAATAAGGTGGCCCGCGAGGTGTTCGACAAGAAGGGCATCCAAGTCGAGTACCTAGTAGGCACCATGATCGAGCTGCCGGCGGCGGCGCTTTCGGCCGAAGAGATCGCGAGTGAGGCCGAGTTCTTCAGCTTCGGAACCAACGACCTTACTCAGACCACCTTCGGCCTGTCGCGCGACGACTGCGCCAAGATCATCGCGGCTTACGTGCAGCAGAAGATCTGGCCGGCCGATCCCTTCGCCGTGCTCGACGCGAAGCGCGTGGGCCGCCTGCTGAGGATTGCTACCTCTGAGGGCCGCAAGACACGACCCAAGCTGAAAGTTGGGATCTGTGGCGAGCACGGTGGCGATCCGCAGTCGATCGAGGTGTGCGCGGAGGCCGGTCTCGATTACGTCAGTTGCTCGCCTTACCGTGTGCCGATCGCCCGCCTCGCAGCCGCCCAAGCTGCGCTCAGGCGCGAGGAGGCTGAGGCACAGGGCGAGGTGAAGAAGATGTATTCCACGGCTTGAGGCGATCACAACATTCCGTTATTAGCTGGACCACTCAGGGCGCCCTCGCTCAGGCCAGATTTGACGTACCACTTGAAGTATGGTCGGCCCGCCGGCATTCTGCGTTGTCGCGGGGGCCTTAACCGATGCGGGTCGCTTGAACGACGATCATGTCAAAAGTGGCGCTGATCCACTGGAACGCGGCCGAGGGCAGGGCACAGGCGAAACTGGTTCGCCAGGCTGGATATCAAGTGAAGCTTGAAGTTCCTGAAGGACATGCGATCCTCAAGAGCCTGCGAGCGGACCCGCCTGCTGCTGTCGTGATCGACCTGGATCGCCTCCCCATGCAGGGACGCGACCTTGGGGTTGCCATCCGTACCGGTAAGCAGACGCGTGACGTTCCGATCATCTTTGTGGCAGGCGACCCGGCGAAGGTGCAACGCGTGCGTCAAATGCTGCCCGATGCCGCCTACAGCTCTTGGGCCGCCATCGGCGCCGCTTTGAAGCTCGTCCTAGTGAAACCACCCGTCAATCCCATAGTCCCCAACTCGAATCTGGCTGGGTACTCGGGTACGCCGCTGCCTAGGAAGCTCGGAATCAAGCCGGATTTCTCGGTCGCTTTGCTCAACGAACCTGACCATTTTGTCGAGCTCTTATGCGACCTCCCGCCGGGCGTTCGATTCACTCACCGATTGCTCCCCGAGACCCAGCTTGCTATCTGGTTTGTCCGCTCCAGCGCCGAACTCGCCTCCCGGGTCGACGTTGTGGCCGCTGCCCTAGGGGGCGCGCACCTCTGGGTCTGCTGGCCCAAGCGTACTTCGCGACTGGCCGCCGACGTGAACGAACGGGCCGTTCGCACGGCCGGCCTCGCAGCAGCCTTGGTGGATTACAAGGTGGCTGCCATCGACGCCGATTGGTCGGGGCTGCTGTTTGCCCCTCGCCGGCCGACCAGACCAGCCTGAAAACTAGGAATCAGAGATCAGGAGAAAGGCTTGACTTCCAGGCTGGCAGCAAAAGTGGTCTGCGTCATGCAGCTTCCAACTTTCGGTTTTACCTTGCGCTCTTTCCTACCGCCAACCCCTCGCTGTTGCCTTTACTAACTCTTTTCTCGTTTCTGATTTCTGGTTTTTCTCCGGTCACTCGTCACTAGCCACTTGCCACCGCTTTTGATGTCGGCGCGCCGACATCCTCATCCTAGCCATTCTTTAGATTTATCTTGAAGCTATAAGCGTAATCGCCTGATTTTTTGAGATTTGAGATCGTCAGGGAGCTATCACCCTGCTTCCAGTCGAGCTTCGCATCGGAGCCCAGCAGCTCGACGCCTGCGATCGAGTTTGCGGGTAGCCCGGCCGATCCTGCCATACCGGGCGACCCGGCCCCTGAAGCGAGCGATTTGATGACAATTTCATTCTCGGGCCAGGCCAGCGCGATGGCATAGACCGCGCCCGGCCGGGTCGTGAAGCGAATATCTTGCCCGGTGAAATGCGGCTCGGTCTTCTCGCCGAACTGACCGGCGTTAAGCTGCATGGGACCCTCGCCGTACACCTTCCAGGGACGCGTGTCGTAGATGGCCTCCCCGTTTACGCCCAGCCATTGGCCGATCGCGAGCAGAGTCTGCTCTGCCGGCTGCGGGATGCGCCCGTCCGGCTGCGGTCCCACGTTGAGCAGCAGGCAGCCGTTCTTGCTGACGATATCCACCAGCTCCCGCACGATCTCGCCCGCATTCTTGTAGCGGTCGTTCTGAATGTAGCCCCACGATTCCCAGCTTACCGAGGTGTCCGTCTGCCAGGGGTACTTGGGGGTCTCCTGGAGCAGGCCGCGCTCGATGTCGAGCACCGCCGCCTGAGGCGGATAAGCGTCGTGCTTGTAGTTGACCACCACTCCGCGCTGCCAGAGCTCGGCGCGGTTGTAGTAATAGGCGGCGTACGCCTTGCGGTAAGGCTGCCATTCCGGACCTTCGAAGCAGAAGTCGAACCACATCAGGTCGGGCTGATACTGGTCCACCAGCTGGAGGGTGCGCCCGTACCAGTCCTGCAGGTAGTCCACCGGCACGGTCTGGCGCAGCTCTCCCTTGTCGCCGGTTGGGATCAATGGAGTGGGTGTGTGCGGCGTTCCGTAAAGACCCGAGAATCTCGGATTGCTGGTGTCAAAATCGGGTGCAAAGGTGTAATACGACCAGTTGAAGGCGCGGTGCGACGATACCCCGAACTTCAAATTCTGCTGGCGGATGGCTCGGCTAAGTTCACCCACTACATCACGGTGAGGACCCATCTTGGCGGCATTCCAGACGGTGAAGAGGCTATCGTACATGGGGAAGCCGTCGTGATGCTCGCCCACCGGCACGATATACCTGGCTCCGGCCTTGTTGAAGAGCGCCACCCACTCGGCCGGGTCCCAGTGCTCCGCCTTGAACATGGGGATGAAATCCTTGTAGCCAAACATCGACTGGCTGCCCCAATGTTCCTGGTGCCACTTGAAGCAGGGATCGTCCCGCAGGTACATCAATCGGGGGTACCACTCGCTCGAGTGTGCCGGGACGGCGTACACACCCCAGTGGAGGAAGATCCCGAACTTGGCGTCGCGATACCAGTCCGGCACGGTGTACTGGCTGAGGGAATCCCAGGTGGGTTCGTACTTGACCGGCAAGCCCTCTTTGGCCCAGAAGTGTGAGGGCGAGGGCAGGGCAGACGCCGCCCAGGCCCCCACGCCGAGGGCCGCTTTCTGCAGGAACTCCCGCCGGGGTTGCAAATGCCTCATCGAACGCCTCCGAATCAGCGAGTCTGGCCTTGACTCGAACTGGAAACGGAGAATTATACTCCATGCCACCTCCGCAGGTTTGTTGCTCAGTTGTACGCATTCGCCCTCCGGTCAATGAGACGGGAAAGGCGGAAAGCAGAAACCAGAAAGCGGAAGGCAGAAACCAGAAGTCAGAAGCCAGAAGGCTGTCATTCTGAGGAGCCGAAGGCGACGAAGAATCTGCTGTTGCTTCGCAAGCAGGCTGTTCGCGTGCGCTCAGGATGACAGGCTGGAGGCGGCTTTTCCTTCGGGCTCCTTACTTCCGCCTTCTTCTTTCTGGTTTCTGCTTTCTGACTTCCGGTTTCTGCCTTCCCCTCACCCGTCCCGCACCTCCGGGGGTGACGGCGACGCTGGCTGGCCCCGCGCCTTGGCCTCCCGTTCCGTGTACTCGCCCTCCAGGCGGTGGAACTCCTCCAGCAACTGCTCCGCCTCCACCGGCTGTCCCATCTGATTCAGCAGCATGGCCTGGATCAGCATGCCGATGTTGTCCGGCCGCGACGGCTTGAAGATCTCGAAGTCCTCGTCCTCGCCGTAGCGCTTCACTAGCAGTTGGTAGATGGCCCAGTGCAGGCGATAGTTGGCGGCGTGCGCCTGCTGGTAGGCCTGGCGCCGGTGGCGGTGAAACAGGCGCACCAGTTGCTCGGCCAGTTGGGTCGCCGACCGCGCCGGCGGCCCGTCGCCAGCG
>DATDGR010000056.1:0-21110 GCA_036521995.1 Terriglobia bacterium
ATGATCGCGGCCGAATCGCGTGCCGCACGCGTCACAATCTGATACCCTTTTCCCACGGCGGTTGGCTCCTTTCGGATTCCAGTTTGGTCACCGGAATCTTACCGAAACCGGCGCCACCGCCGCCTACTAACCTTCAACTAGGATTGGGACACCCTCAGCCCCGCCGCTCCCAGGCGCTGGTGGAACTCAGCGGCCGGAAGGCGAAACACAAAGTACACTGCCGCTCCGGGCTGGAGGAAGGTCTCCAGGCCGACTACGATCTGCTTTCGGACTGAGGCCGCATAGTCGAGCGCCGGCTCACCACCCGCGACGATTCCACCGGCACCGGCCGCCTGGTTGCGATAGTCCATCAAGGCACTTTTTCCAACAGGTCGGTGAGGTGCTCGCCGACCGTTTTTGACTGGCCCTGGAAAGCCACCGTCAGGCCTTCGCGGTCAGGTGATTTCAAGGGATAGAACCACCAAGGAACGTCACAGGTAAGAGTGGTGCCCGCCTCGGTGCGGACGCGTGCCGCGCATCGGGAGATCAGCTCGAGAAATTCACCCAAAAGTTGTTTGCGGTACTCCAGATCCACAAAACCCACCAGGACATACGGCTCAATATCAAGGTGGACGCCGTCGAACCGCGCTGCGGATGGGGCCTGGCGATTGAAGTCGAGGACGGCCTCCACAGCTGCCATCGCGCCTTCATGATTCTTCTCCGCGGCCCATTCGGGATCACCAAGAAGTGCTTCGACGCGCAAGCCCCTTTGATGAGCCCGAGCCAGAAAGGCTCGATGTTGCTCCGGCACATCGATCCGGAAAAGCGACCTGCCAGGCGGTGACTCCGATTGAGCCGTCAGGTAACTGGGTGCCAGATAAATGTCCGCAATCCGGTTTCGGTCGCAGAAGGTAAAGAACTCGTCCGCCTTGGCCGTGTTCCCGAGGAGCGGCGGTGCATCCCACACCCACATGCCGCGCCTGCTCGCCTCCACGGGCTGAGCTTGGGCGGGCTGAGCGGACTCGGTAAGTAAGGGGTAGGCTGGCTGCGAAGCGGTTCCAGACGGTTCAAAGCCGATACTATCCAGATAGAATTGGTAATCTCCCGGCCTCTTGAAGATCACCGCCAGCCGAATTAGCCGACCAGGATCGACACCTTCGAAATCCTGAAGTGGAATCCGCACCCACTGCCACTCGCGGTTGACCTGGGACGGAAGATAGGCTGCTACGCCGACGGTGGGAAGTGACTCGTCAGTGCGCTCGTGGGCGGCGTCCACGAGCCTCATGGAGAAATCCAAGGGGGCGGCGCGATCAGCATTTCGGATCCAAAAGCTCAGGTACCGGTAGGCCCCAGCGTCAAAGGACCGCGGCGGTGTCGCCGGATAAAGGTCAAACCAAACACCGCAGAACCCTTGCGCGTCGCGGTGCGCGGTGACCCGCAACGAGTGCCCGGCAGGGGCCCGACGAAAGACCGGATCAAGGTATATGCGCGACCAGGAAGGTTCCTTCGAAAAGGTGCTGTATCCACCGCCCAAAGAGTTAGTGGTGCTGCTGTCGAAGCTCCATATTCACCCGGGACCCTGAAGGCGCGGAGCCGACAACGAGGCCGGGAACAGGCAAGAGGATTAGCCCAAAGGCGGCCAACAGGACCGCCCGCGACGTGGCTTGTGCCTCACTCAACGTACCTCTCCCACTCGCGAACCCAACCGATTGAGGGGTCGCGCTTTTCTCGAGGCGGCTAACCAGAAGTTCATAACAATTCCAGTTTACAGCCGACGAGTGGGTTTTTCATGATCGACATCCCCGCAGGCAAATTGAGCCGTGATGATAAGCCTTGGGAACACTTCAAACGTGACAGGGGGCTGCCCGCGCCGCTTTGCCTTTGTTGTGGCACGGTGACTACTTGAACGGGAAATTCGGTTATCATGTGGGGGCTAAATTGAGGATTAGAAATGGAAAACGACACTGGACGAGAGGACGACTCCTTACCTCGAGCCGAAGAGGATCTTCGCCTTCCAGGGAGACGCTCCTTCCTGGGGTTGGTGATTGGAGCGGGCTCGGCCGTTGTGGGAGTCCTGATGGCGATTCCACTGCTTCGTTTTGCTCTTTACCCTCTCTTTGCCCAGACAACCGCGGCCGAGTGGTCGGACGTCGGCCCTGTTGATTCCTTTGGGTCGCTGTCTGCGCCCGTGCAGAAACTCATCACTGTTCCGCAACGAGACGGCTGGCGCGAAGTGGTTTCCCAAAGGCCCGTGTACGTGACCAAGGATCAGGCGGGCCAAGTGGAGGTCCTTTCGGCCACCTGCCCGCACCTGGGCTGCGAAGTGCCGTGGAGCCCGGAGAAGCACGCATTCTATTGCCCTTGCCATGGCAGCGTCTTTGCGTCCGACGGCTCGCGCATCTCGGGACCCGCGCCGCGCGGCCTCGATTCGCTTGCGAGCACAGTTGAGAATGGCCGGTTGAAGGTGCGCTTCCAATACTTCCGCCAGCTCCTGCCGGAGAAGGAAGCCGTAAGCTGAACGAGAGGCTGCGGAGGATCTTAGCATGGCCGAACCGCCTGCTCAACATTCCGGCACTGGCCAACCGCCTGGCGAGGGCCAGGTTACCCGATCGAGCGGCCTGTGGGATTGGATCGACCAGCGCACGGGCGTCAATGCGCTGTTGCACGAAGCGCTGGATGAACCCATTCCCGGTGGCGCGCGCTACGCTTATATCTTTGGATCAGGTCTGCTCTTCGTCTTCCTCTCCCAGGTGATCACCGGCATTTTCCTCGCTCTCTACTACGTACCCTCGGCCGATCACGCCCACACAACGGTTGCTTATATCACCAAGGAAGTGGCGGCGGGCTCCTTCTTGCGAAGCCTGCACGTCTACGGTGCCAGCGCCATGGTGATCATCGCGCTCCTGCACATCGGCCAGACCTTTCTTTACGGGTCTTTCAAGGGTCGCCGAGAGCTGATGTGGATTTCGGGCAGCGTCCTATTTGCGCTGATACTCGGCATGGCCTTCACCGGGTATCTCTTGCCCTGGGACATGAAGGCTTACTTTGCTACCGCCGTTGGAACCAACGTACCCAGTGAACTGCCGTTGGTGGGCAATGCCGTCAAGGCCCTTATGCGGGGCGGCACCGAGCTTGGGACGCTGACCATCTCACGCTTCTTCGTAGCGCACGTGTTTCTCATCCCGGGGCTCCTGATCCTCTTGATCTCGACGCACCTTTTTCTATTTCGTAAGGCCGGTCCGGCCGGTCCGACGAACGAAGACCCTTTTCATCCGAAGCTGCCCACTGAGACCTTCTATCCGCGGCAGTTGATCATGGACCTCAGCCTGGCGTTGGTTCTGATCATCCTGCTGGGCGGTCTCGCTTACTTCTATCCGGCGGTGCTCGGTCCGGAAGCCAACCCAGCTGACACACAGTTTTTGCCACGACCGGAGTGGTATTATCGTTCGCTCTTCCAATGGCTCAAGTACTGGAGTGGTAGCGGCGTTGTCATCGGAATTGGCGTGATTCCGCCGGTGGTCGCGCTGCTGTTCGTCCTCGTACCTTTCCTTGATCGCAAGCTCGACCGGCGGCCGTGGCGCCGTCCGGTGTCCGTTGGAGTCTTCGCCTTCGTGTTCATCGGGCTGATCGTGCTCGAAGCACAAAGCTACTATGACGACGCGCACAACCCCGCCGTGGCACAGCAGCTCGCCCTTCAAGAAAAACAAACCAACGATTTCATGCATGAGCCCTTCAAACCCGAGGTCGAGGGTGGGCCTCCGGCCGGCGCGGCACCGACCGTTGCGGCCGCGGCCGCCGATCCCCGCGCCACGGAGGGCAAGAGCATCTTCGAATCGCACGCTTGCAACGCCTGTCATGGTCCGGGCGGGGCGGGCACGCCTTTAGCGCCCAAGCTAGCGGGCATCGGCAACAAGTACTCGCCTGAACAACTGCTGGATCTGTTCAATCATCCCACCGCCAAGATGGACGCCGGCCACATGCCGCATTTCCAATTCACTGCCGACGACGTCAGCGCCCTCATCGCCTATCTCGACAGCCAGTGAGTCGTGGTGCGGAGGCCAACGAAGAATCTCGCCAGTACGTGAAGAGAAGAAAGGCAGATCCCTCCCTTCGGTCAGAGACAACTTGCAGAAGGTTTTCGACAGACGGTCAGGAGCGCGCCGCTTCAAGGGGCTCCGGCGCACCGAAGGTCTCGTCCTCACCCTCACCCCGCCCTGTTTTGCGCCGTCCGAAAATTCGGCTCAGCCACCGCTGCAGGCTATCCAAGTAGGTGTAATAGACAGGAGTGATGTAAAGAGTGAGAAGCTGGGAGACCACCAGGCCGCCCACGACCGCCAGACCCAGCGGCCTGCGCGCTTCGGCGCCGGCGCCGAAGCCGAGCGCGATGGGCAAGGTCGCCATCAGCGCCGCCATGGTGGTCATCATGATGGGACGGAAGCGAATCAGGCAGCCTTCGTAAATCGCGTCCATCGTGCTCTTGCCTTCTTTCCTCTCCGCCGCCAGAGCGAAGTCGATCATCATGATGGCGTTCTTCTTCACGATGCCGATCAGCATGATCAAACCCACGAATCCGTAAAGATTGAGGGGGTAGGTGAACAACATCAGGGTGATGATGGCCCCGAAGCCAGCGGAAGGCAATCCGGAGAGAATGGTGAGCGGATGGATGAAGCTCTCGTACAAAATTCCCAGAACGATATAGATGACAACCACCGCCATGAGCAGCAGCAATCCGAGACCGGTGAGCGACGATTCAAATGCCTGAGCTTCGCCCTGAAAGCTGGCGGTGACGCCGGCGGGCAGAGTGTTGCGCGCCACCTCCGCGACCTGCTTGACCGCATCTCCCAAGGCCACACCGGGCTTGAGGCCGAAGCTGATCGTCACCGAGGGAAGCTGGCCGGTGTGATTCACCGCCATGGGTCCCAGATTCTGGGTCAGCTTGGAGACGGCGTCGAGCGGAACCAGTTGCCCGTTCGAAGAGCGGATGTAGAGCATGGAAAGCACCGACGGATCGCGCTGGTATTGCGGCTCGAGCTCAGTAATCACCCAGTAGTTGTCCTCGGGCCGGTAAATGGTAGAGACCTGCCGGTCGCCGTAAGAGCTGGCCAAAGCGTCTTCCACATGATAGGCGCTGACGCCCAGGGCTGACGCCTTATCGCGATCGATTTCAACGTTGACCTGCGGATTGGCGATCTGCAGGTCGCTGTTGACACCCACCAGACTCGGCAACTGCGCCATCTTGGCTTCCAGCACCATCGATTGCTGATAGAGGAGCGGGGTATCCGTGCCCTGCAAGGTGTATTGGTAGGGACTGTTGGTGAGGCGGCCACCAATCTGGATGGGCGGAGGGTTCTGCATGAAAGCCAGAATGCCGGGAACCGTGAAAAGCTTCGGCCGCAGTTCGTTCATAACGTCGTCCGTGCTCATATGCTTCGGCGAAATCCGGTTGAGCCAACCGTAAACGGTCATGGCGCCGGGCGCCTTCATGATGCCCTCCCGGGCCGGAGGAGGCGCAAGCTGGCGCTGCTCGGGCGGTTTCAGGTGGCAGAAAAAGATGCCGGTGTTTCCCGCAAACCCGGCGAAACCTGCACCCGCCAGCGAAAAGGTAGTGTCGACGTTGGGATCGCTGCGCACGATCGCGGTTACGGCGAGCTGGTGCTGCCTCATGGATTCCACGGAGATCCCTTGAGCGGCTTGAGTGAATCCAACCAGGAACCCTGAATCTTCGCTGGACAGGAAGGCTTTGGGGATCTGCCCAAACACGTAGGCGGTCGCCACCAGCAGCACGATCGAAGCCAGGAGCGCGATCAGGCGGTGCCGCAGAACACCCCGGAGGCTCCAGTCATAAGCTCGCAGCCACCCCTGAAACATGCGCTCCGAGGCGGTGTAGAGCCGCCCGTGCTTGTGGGTCGCCGAGGGACGGAGGAAGCGGCTGCAGAGCATAGGCGTCAGCGTCAGCGAGACGAACCCGGAGACCAGGACGGCCGCGATGATGGTCACGGCGAACTCATGCATGATCCGGCCGATAATCCCGCCCAGGAAGAAAACCGGAATGAACACGGCCGCCAGCGACAGGGTCATCGACATGATGGTGAAGCTGATCTCCCGCGATCCTTTGCGCGCCGCTTCCAGAACTCCCTCGCCCATCTCGATGTGGCGGACAATATTTTCGAGCATCACGATGGCGTCATCCACTACGAAACCCACGGAGAGAGTCAAGGCCATCAAGGAAAGATTGTCCACCGTGTAGCCCAGCAGATACATCACGGCGAAGGTGCCGATAATCGACATGGGCAAAGCCAGGCTGGGGATCAAGGTGGCGGAAAAGTTCCGCAGGAAGAGGAAGATCACCATCACCACCAGCGCCACGGTCAGGTAGAGCGTGAACTTCACGTCGCTCACCGAGCTCCGGATGGTCTCCGACCGGTCATAGAGGATGTTCATCTGGATGGCGGCCGGGATCTCAGAGCGGAAACTCGGCAACAGCTTGCGGATGTTATCCACCACTTGCACGGTATTGGTTCCCGGCTGACGCTGGATGGCAAGCACCTCGGCACGGATGTTGTTGTACCAGTTCGCCACCTTGTCGTTCTGGACGCTGTCAATCACATTGCCCAGTTCCTCGAGGCGCAACGGCGAACCGTTTCTGTAGGCTACGATCAGAGGGCGATAAGCGGCGGCGTCTGTGAGCTGGCCGCTGGCCTGTAACGTGTAGGCCTTGTGAGCGCCGGTCAGCAGTCCGGTGGGCAGGTTCACGTTGGCCTGCTGGATAGCGGCCGTGACCTCGTCGATGCCGATGTGGTGGATGGCCAGAGCCTTCGGATCAAGCTGGACACGCACGGCGTATTTCTGCGCCCCGTAAACCTGCACCTGCGCTACTCCACTCACCATCGAGATCCGCTGCGCCATCAAAGTGTTCCCATAGCGGTCAACGGTGGAAAGCGGGAGGGTCTCCGAACTGACCGACATGTAAATAATGGGCTGGTCGGCCGGGTTGACCTTCTGATAGGCGGGCGGACTGGGCATGCCCGTCGGCAGCTGTCCCTCCGCGCCGGCGATGGCGGCCTGAACGTCCTGGGCGGCGGCGTCGATGTTCCGGCTGAGCTCGAACTGCAGGGTGATGGAGGCGAACCCTTGCGTGTTCACCGAACTCATCGAATCGAGACCGGCGATGGTGGAGAACTGCCGCTCCAGTGGGGTCGCTACCGAGGAGGCCATCGTGTCCGGGTTGGCCCCGGGAAGGCTGGCGGACACTTGAATGGTGGGGTAATCGACGGTGGGCAGATCGCTCACTGGCAGCGCCCGGTAACCCATGACGCCGAACAGCAGGATGGCCGCCATCACCAGGGTGGTCATCACCGGACGTCGGATGCAAAGCTCTGGAAGAGTCATCAGAGACCTCGGGCTCACCCAATGGCGGAACGCACTTCATGCTCCGCGATCTACAGCCATCCCTCCTACGAGCTTACTGCGAACCCGTCCGCCTGTGAAGTCGGAAGAGTCGCGAGCTTGACTTCTGCTGAACTCATGAGATGATTTCCGCCTTGCACGTGGCCTGTTGAGGCGCGCGCCGTGTCTCGATTAATAAGCCGGACCGCTCGCATCGTGATGTTCAAATGTCGTGACTTGGGATGCCCTTCGTGTCCACGTTGAAGAAAGGACTCTGGGTCGCCGCTTGCTTGCTGCTCAATCTCTCCCTGTGTGCCCAGGATACGAATTACTCACCCGAAGGTGAGCAGATTCCCGGACCCAGCAACAACACCCGAACCGACGGCCCCTGGCCCCCCTACTGCTGCGCCAAAGGAAGCCAGCTCCCGGTGTCGCAGGCAACTCTTGCGGTGTGGCTTGCCGACGTCCGCAACTGGAGGCGTGAGCACCTGGTACGTATCGGCTACGAAGGTGCTGAATACGACCGACCGGAGCTCAAGTGGACGCAGTCAAGCTTCATCCAGCCGCAGATGATGGCTCAGGACCGCTATTTCTACGATCCAGTGGCGGGGCAATACACCGTCGACCGGTACCTGGCGGACCTGAAGAATCGTTATGGCGGGATCGATTCAGTGCTGGTCTGGCCCACTTACCCGAACCTGGGAGTCGACAGCCGGAACCAGTTTGATCTGATTCGCGACCTGCCGGGCGGGATTGAAGGTCTCCGCGCCATGATCGAGGCGTTTCATCGTTCCGGTGTGCGCGTGTTCTTTCCTTACAACCCGTGGGATCGCGGAACCCGGTCGGAGGGCGCTCCGGACTGGGAAGCCGTGGCCAAGCTAGCGGCAGCCACGGGCGCCGACGGTATCAACGGCGACACAATGGCGGCGGTTCCGATCGCCTTTAGGCGCGCCTCCGATCAGACGGGTCATCCGATTGCGCTGGAGCCCGAAGGCGGACTTTCGAACGATGCTGATCCCGCCCTGGCTTGGAACAACATGACCTGGGGCTATTGGAAATATCCCTTCGAGCCCATGATCAGCAAGAGCAAATGGCTGGAGCCCCGCCACACGGTGAATGTCTGCAACCGCTGGGCGCGCGACAAGATCGACGACCTTCAGTACGCCTTCTTCAACGGCGCCGGATACGTTAGTTGGGAGAACATCTGGGGCATCTGGAACCCAATTGATGATCGCGATGCCGAAGCCCTGCGTCGCATCGCGACCATCGAGCGGGCCCTAGCCGCGGTTCTGATCAGCCCGGGCTGGGAGCCCCACTCGCCAGTGCTGCAGTTCGGCGCCTTCGCCAGCCGATTCCCCGCCGAAGGCCGTACCTTGTGGACCCTGGTGAATCGCAATGAGTATGCGCTCGCCGGTCGCGAAATCGGGGTGCTCTCGCAGCCTGGCTGGCACTACTATGACCTTTGGCACGGGGTGGAACTCCAGCCCGAAGTGACGGGTTCCGAGGCCATCCTCAGCTTTGAGATGGAACCACGGGGCTACGGCGCCATTCTGGCCACTTCAGAGCTTTCTTCGGGTGAAAAGCAGTTGCTGGCCGCCATGCATACTCTCTCCGCCCGGCCCCTTGCCAGTTTCTCCCACGAGTGGCATTTCCTGCCTCAACACGCCGTGGAGATCGCTACCACCAAGCCCACGGCCACTGCGCCGGACGGTATGGTCGCAATTCCGGAAGGCGACTATACCTTCGCGGTGTCAGGGATTGAGATTGAAGGTGGCAATCAGATTGGGCTAGACGTCCAGATGCCTTGGGAGGACTCGCCCCGTCGCGATCACTTTCACAGTATGCGTATCAAGAGCTTCTACATCGATCGCACCCCGGCGACCAACGCCGAGTTCAAGAAGTTTCTGGAAGCAACTCATTATCATCCCAGGGATGATCACAATTTTCTGCGGGATTGGGAGAATGCGACTTTCCCTGACGGCTGGGCCAACAAGCCCGTCACCTGGGTCTCGTTGGAAGATGCTCGTGCCTACGCGGCCTGGGCCGGCAAGCGCTTGCCGCACGAATGGGAGTGGCAGTACGCGGCCCAGGGCGGGGACGGCCGTCTCTACCCCTGGGGCAATGACTGGGACCCGGGGGCCGTGCCCCCGCCAGACAAAGGTCGAACCCTGAGTCCGCCGGCTGAGGTTGGCCGCTACCCCAAGGGCGCGAGCCCTTTCGGTGTACTCGACCTCGTGGGCACCGTGTGGCAGTGGACCGATGAGTATGCGGACGATCACACCCGGGCGGCCATCTTACGCGGGGGCAGCTACTACCAACCGCAAGGGTCCCTCTGGTATTTCCCTCAGGCCTTCAAGCTGAACGAGCATGGAAAATACCTGCTGATGGCTCCCGGCGCCGACCGCTCCGGCACGGCGGGATTCCGTTGCGTGGTCGACAGGCCTTGATCAGCCATCGGTAGGGTTGCAGCCTTACCTCTACTCATGGCGGGGCCCCAGGGCCCGTTAGGCTAGCTGCGAGGCCAAGACCAGCGCACACCCATTGTATGTGGGGGAGGTCTGCCTTCTCCGGTACCGGGCATCCCGCCTCAGATGTTCTGCTGCTCAAGGCGCTGTTGAGCCACCGATTCGCGGGCGCTGGTTGGCGGAAAGAACCCGGCAGGCACGCTCGAGGCCCCTAAAGCATCCGCTGTCCTCACGGAATCCGCTTCACAGGGCTCCGTGATATCCATCATCAGCCGGTATCCGCGGCCACGAAGGCACTGCAACCGGCGGGCCCGGGAGCCGAGGGCCTGTCGCACCTTCTGTGCTGCTTCTTTGACGCCATGCCTGGTGTCCACTTTCACGTCCGGCCACAGGAATCCCGCGATTTCGTGATACTTGACCAACTGGCGGGGCCGGCTGAGCAATAGCTCCAGGAAACGGAAGGGCTTGTCCTGAAGCCGCCGGAGTCTTCCGTTGCGGAACAGTTCTCCGGTATCAAGGTCTGCGACAAATCTTCGATCAAATTGCACCCTCATCGGATTTCCTCACTTGTGCTCGTCTTGGTTGACGCTCCTTAGGGAGTAGGAACCGTGGCCGAGGCCTGGCCAGAGTAGCCGCTTTCGCTGCTCCCCACCAGCGCGGTAGCCATGTAGTAGTATGTCGTGCCCGCAGTGACGCTGGAGTCGGTGTAAGCCGTTGCGGTGGCGCCGAGAGGCGAGCTCGTCAGTTTGGTGTAAGGCCCGCCGTTGGTCGTCGAGCGGTAGACGTTGTATCCCGTAACGCCCGAGGAGGTGCTGGCCGTCCAGGTGAGCGACGCGGAGTGCGTAGTCGCCAGCATCGACAAGGAGCCGCCGCCGCTGATGCTGCCTGTACCTGTCGCGGTCTGTGAGTGACACGCGGCACGGGACAGGCCCAACAGAAAAAGAACAAGCAGTACTCTTTTCATTGCACTCCCTCCTCACTCCTGACCTTGCTGCCAGCTTAGCTCATAGCCTCGATCACCCTGCATCAATTCGGATTGCCGACGCTGTGGTAGTTGAATGTAATCGTTGCCGAGGCGCTCACGTTCGCCGTCACCTGGGTGGTAGAAGCGGTGACCCAGTAGGTGATTCCCGGTTTGCTGGTGGGGGTCAGCACGCAGATCGGAGCAGCATTGAAGGCCACGGTAAACGTATGGCTGGCCGACGTCGCCGCCGACACGCTGATGGTACCGGCGAGGTCGCTGCTCGCGGACGTCTGGTTCAGGTGGCCGAGGTGAGTGGAGACCACCTGGGGCGAGGCCGCCGTCCCGCCCAGATCCCCCGCCAGTTGCGGAATCGGCACGAAGGAACCGCCGTTCAGCGCCACCTGGGCCGTGTGGGTGGTGGCATCGCCCAGGCAAAGGACGTCTTTGCCGGCGGCTGCTCCCGAGCATGTGCCTTCAGTGCCGCTCATCACGAACGGGCCGGTGGCGGTGGAGGTGAAAGAAGTCGCGGTTACGTTGCCGGAAGCGTCTACCTTGAACAGATCCGCGGTCTTGGCGTTGTTCTGAAAGTGAATCAGATTGCCTGTCGGAGACGTGTCGGTGAAGCGGACGCCGAAAAAGGTGTCGTTTCCGTTGGCCAACTGATTGAGAGTGACCACGCCCGTGGCCGAAGCATAGGTCAGGTTCGAACTGCCTCCGAACGCGCCGCTGTTATTGAACTCGAACTGCGTACTCGAGCCGCCCGGAGCGCCGCCACCGCCACCGGGACAGGCGGCAAAGGAGGGGTCGGCGGAAGAGCCATTCGACACGAGGCACTGGCCTGAGGTTCCCGGACCGGCCACACCGAAGGCGCTCGAGCCTTCGCCGAGTAGCAAGCCGTGAGCCGTGAAAGTGGCGGCGCCCGACCCGCCCTGGGCCGGGGTCAACGGCGAAGCCAGGTGAGTGGAGACCACCTGGGGCGAGGCCGCCGTCCCGCCCAGATCCCCCGCCAGTTGCGGGATCGGCACGAAGGAACCACCGTTCAGAGAGACCTGGGCCGTGTGGGTGGTTGTGTCGCCCAGGCAAAGGACATCCTTGCCGGCTGCCGATCCCGAGCATGTGCCTTCAGTGCCGCTCATCACGAACGGGCCGGTGGCGGTGGAGGTGAAAGAAGCCGCGGTTACGTTGCCGGAAGCGTCTACCTTGAACAGATCCGCGGTCTTGGCGTTGTTCTGAAAGTGAATTAGATTCCCGGTCGGTGATGTATCGGTGGCGCGGGCGCCGAAAAAGGTGTCGTTTCCGTTCGCCATCTGATTGAGGGTGACCACCCCCGTGGCGGAGGCATAGGTCAGGTTCGAACTGCCTCCGAACGCACCGCTGTTATTGAACTCGAACTGCGTACCCGAGCCGCCAGGCGCGCCTCCGCCGCTAGGGCAGGCGGCGAACGAAGGATCAGCCGAAGAACCATTGGAGACGAGGCACTGGCCTGAGGTTCCCGGCCCGGCCACACCGAAGGCGCTCGAGCCTTCGCCGAGCAGCAAGCCGTGAGCCGTGAAAGTGGCGGCGCCCGACCCGCCCTGGGCCGGAGTCAGCGGCGAAGCCAGGTGAGTGGAGAGAACCTGGGGTCCCGACGCGGTCCCGCTCAGGTCTCCCGCAAGCTGTAGAACGCCCAAGGCGGAAACCGAGGCTGCAGGCAACTGGGCGGAAGTCGCGGACCCGGTGAGGCCGCTGAACGCCGGTTGCGCGCAGGTGGGCGCCCCGGAATTCGTGGCGGTGACATACTGGTTTGCCGCACAGGAGCCAAGGCCCGCCCCGGTGGCCGGCGTGGACGGTGTCCACAGTGTACCGTTATAGGTCAACACCTGGTTGGCGGCCGGAGCTGTCGAGGCAACTGCAATCCCTTGGATACTCGCTACCTTGGGCGCAGCCGCCGTTCCCCCCAGGTCGCCTGCAAGTTGCAACGCCCCCTGGGCGGACGCAGAGGCGGCGGGTAACTGGGTGGGGCTGGCAGTGCCGCTCAGGCTCGAAAGAGACGGTTGGGTTGGCGTCCACTGCGACCCGCTCCATCCGAGAAGCTGGTTCGCCGAAGGCGCCGTGGATGAAACGGGTTTTCCTTGCAGCCCCGCTACCACGGGGGCAGCCGCCGATCCCGACAGGTCGCCGCCTAGCTGCAGGATGCCCTGGCTGGCCGCGGTGGCGAGAGGCAACTGGGCGATCGACGCTGTTCCTGAAAGACTTGCGAAGCCTGGTTGGGCGCAGGTAGGCGCAATGCTGCCGACAGCCGTCATGAACTGGTTCGCGGGACAGCTTCCGGTAACGACGCCAGAGCTCGGTGCCACGAACCACGTCCGCACATCGGTAATGGTGGTAATCGCAGAGGAAGACGTCGCCACGATGGCCACCGGGATTAGCGTGGAGGTAAATCCGGTGGTGTTGGTGTTGGGCGCGCAGCTCAGGGTCGGATCGAGGTAGACGTAGTTGGTCGCACCGGCAGCCAGAGTGACCGTCCCGCCCGAGTAGCTCTGCGCCGCGCCGCCACAGAACGCCGTGCCGGCAGCCACATTCAGCGCGAGACCACTGCCCGCGGTGGGCCGGTAACCCGGAGCAACGCCCTGGACGTAGGTGGCGTTGATGCGCGTGGTCGATTGCGCCGTGGTCGGCTGTTGCGGAGCGGCCCAAGCGGGCCCAAAACCCGCCAAAAGAACGATCAACGTGAGAATCTTCTTCATTTCTGCCCCTTCGTCTCTATTATTGGCTCGGGCTTGGCTTCGATGGGCGTCCCGGCCAGGTTGGTTTCGGAGGAGGTCTTAGGTCCAGGTGCTGAGTCACGACGGAGAGCATTATCGAGCTCGGCAATGCCAGGTTTCAGTAGTTGAAGCACGTGCTCCCTGACTTCAACGGGAGTCGAGGGTTCCGTCTTGACCGGGACCCCTGCCGCCGGCGTCGCCGGCGAACGGAGCTCTCCGCCGACCACCGGCAGGTTCTTGAGCTCCAGCCGGGGCTGAAGACCCCTTGCGCGCTCGAGGACGGTCTGCAACCAGCCGAGACCAACGTCAAGCGAGTGGCGCACGGCCGCTATTGCGCGGTCCCACAATCGAGCGGCATATCTTCCGCTAGCTTGCTGATTCGGCATTGCTTAGCTCCCGGGCGGCGTCACGTCGCTATCCCCGTCCTGAGGGACTGCCAGCACCGACGTGCCGCAGTTGGGACAGGATCCGTTAAGCGCCGCCAGTCCGTTGAATCCGCAGGTACACCGCAGGAACACCACGATCCGCTTGGAAGTGATCTGCCCTGGGTATGGATTGCTCATAAAATTACTCTTTTCAGTGGCTTATCCAACAACTTGTTGATCGGTCCGAATCGAAACCGGCGATCCGCGATGTTCTCCGAAACCCTCAAAGTCGCGATCCCAGAGGTCGTTCTGGTCCTGAGCGACGTGCCCGATCATTATTTTAGCTCTTGACGACACGATTCCACTTATCCCTGTCTGACTCTGCAGATGTCATCCAGTTTTTCGTCCCGATTTTGTCTCTAAATCGACTCTAGCGCGGGCAGGTGAGAATATGGGAATATGCGAGAAGCGTGAGAGGGATTAATTCGTTTATTATAATCATACGGTTGAATTGTGGAAAAGTGCGCCTCGGAGAGGTTGGGGCAAAGAGTGAGAAAAACTGACACACATTCACCGGCAGAGGAAATTCATTGTCTCTTGACCAGCCCGTGGTTGATCGCAAAGACGGCCACTTCAAGTCGACTTGAAACCCCAAGTTTGTCGAAGATGCTGCTCAAGTGATGCTTCACCGTTTGCTGGCTGATTGAGAAACGGCTCGCAATGTCCCTGTTTGAGTAGCCGGCTACGACGGTTTCAACGATGCCAAGCTCGCGTTCGGTCAAGCCGAACTTCTTCTGCGGTGATCTGGACCCAGCAGAGACGACGGAGCGGAGGGCCTCGATCAGCCCATCGACCATTTCGCGGGCAACCCAGTAGTGACCTGACATCACGCCACGAATGGCGTCCGACAACACCTCCGTCGCCGAATCCTTCAGAACGACGCCGTAGGCGCCCAGTTGCAAGGCTTTGACGAGTTGAAACCTGTCGATGGCGGCCGTCAGCACGATTGTGCGTATCGGGGAAGGAGAACTTGCAAGGTCGCGCAGCGCGTCGATCCCGCTGCGCGAGGGCATGGCAAGATCAAGCAGAAGCACATCCGGTTTGAGTTGGCGGGCCTTTTGCGCCGCTTCCGCACCTTGACTCGCCTGGCCCACCACGGTGAAACTGGCCTCAGCCTCGAGCATCCTTCGAACGGCGTCGCGAAATCCCGGGTGATCATCCGCAATCAAGACCCGGCAAGGATTCGAGTTTGTGTCCATAGACCCCATCACACACCGCAATGCTTACCCGTAGGATTCCTGCTGCCGAAGGTAAACTTCGACGCTCGATCCATGACCCGGCACAGATTCAATCTCCACGTCCGCGCCGATCAACCGGGCACGCTCGCTTAGAACCACCGGGCCAGCACGCACCCGGTCAAGGTCGGTCTGGCGGAGTCGGCCGGAGAATTCGAAGCCACGACCATCATCCGCGACCACCAGCTTCCACCAGCCGGTTTCCAAGGCAAATCGAACCTGAACATTCCGCGCCCCGCTGTGTTTACGCACGTTGGTCAAAGCTTCCTGCAGGATGCAAGCAATCTCACGACAGACACGCGAGGAGAGCTCGATGGGGTCTGAGTCACACACAAAGCTGCTGCTGATGCCCGTTTCCTGCTGAAAACGCGCGACCATATCCGAGAGCGTATCGAGCATCTGAGCGGGACTCATTTCCTGTAGCTTCAGCCGCTCCATCAAGGAGCGCACGTTTTGGATTTCCGGGCGCAGGGCTCTCTGCAGGCGCCCGAGGTCCTCCGCCAAGTTCGGCGAGCCGAGGCCCACCTGGCCGCGCAGGACTTTTAACTCCATCTCAATGCTGATCAGGGACTGCAACAGGCCGTCGTGCAACTCGTGAGCAACTCGCAATCGCTCCTGGGCTCGCAGTCGTGAGCGCAAGCGCCGGAGAATGTAAACATTATAGATTGACGGCACAGACTGCCATACCAACGACTGCAGAAACTGCAGTTCGGCAATTGGCTTGGTCTCAGTCTTGTTATTCAAGAGAAACAGCCGGCCTGACCACTCGTCGCGGATCGCAAAGTTAATGACAAACAGCGACTGAAACAGCTCCTGGTCGAAGAACGCCGCTGACAAAGAAATGCTTCGGTCGGGCAGCCGCTTACCATCCGCGCCCAGCATAAGGCAGCTGGACAAACCACCTGGCTCGGCGCGGCGACTGCCATCGGTGTACCAACTGTGAGAAGGTGCACTGAAGAAGTATCGTTCGTGTTCACAAGCAAGAAGCTGACTGAATCTAACGGTCTCGCGCTGGCCGTCTTTTGCCTCATTCAACTCCCAGAGGAACGCCCTTCCGCTTCGTTCCTCTCGCACGGCGAGCGCGACTTGGCCCGCGACCACCAGCGTCCGGACTGCTTCTAAAGCGCGTTCCACGGTTTCGCGTAGACCGGCTTCGGAACCCGCGTTGGCGAGCACTTGACTAACTGCGAGAATCCGCGCGCGAAATGACTTCTCACGTTCCGCGAGGTACGCCAACAGCCCTCCGACTAGAAGCAGACAGATCGCTTGGGCAATGAACGTGTTCACGGCTTCCCTTGCCAGAGGAAGATGAAGGAAACGAAGACCCGCCGAAGACTCAGCGACTCTGCCAAGGCCCATCAAGAGGACCGAGGCCGCCGCAGTACCCAGAGTCTCGGCAAAGCCCCAACGATAGGCTGCCGCCAACACAGCGAAGAAGAAGATCACCACCACTGGGCCATTCGGTCCGGCTCTTAACAGACATATCAACGTAGTCCACATCAGGTCGATAACGTGTCCGGTCACCTGGAGGGCCATGCTTGGGTCGGACGAGGCCCGAGCGAGAAGAAGCAAGACGATGCTGGCTGCAACGTAGGCGACGGCGAGTCCACGAATGACCGCGCTGTATGAGGAAGCTGTTCCAGGGTCAAAGTAGAGGGCGATCGCGCAACCGACGGCAAGGACTACCCGGGCCGAAGCCAGGATGCACTCTCCCTGCCGGCGCCGGTTTGACACGAGCGGCTGGCGCAGCCGATGCAGCATTTCGAGCGGATAAGAGCCAAATCTACCCAAGTCGGTCCCCCCGTTCTCGGTAGCTTCGGTCGGGACGCGCGTCGCCCACGAAGTGAGCAGCGACCACGTCATTAGGCCGACCAGCACCTCGTGCTCGCCGGGTTAGGAGGCCTGCGAAAGCAAGCACTGCAACGATCAGCCGACAGTCCCCCGGCGGGACCGGACTGAACCCAATGCCAATCACGGGTCTGGTTAAGTGTGGTCTGATCAAAACACGCTCTGTCGTGCGACGTCAAGACGCACCTTGGTCAAGTGCTAAATGCTGTATTAACCCTAAATGTATATCCACCTTAAGAATCATGTCTGACTTCTATAAGCGCCGTTGAGGCAAGACTTGCATCAATCCCCATGCTTGGAATCGGCCTCTCTTGTGAACGTCCGAATCTCACCCTTGATGACTTTCGCCGGGGCAGCAAAGACTTCAAACCTCCTTCGCGGCGCAAAGGCCCCTGGCGGCACTCGGTGCGCCTCCACTAAAGCGCCTAGCAATTGGGGTACCCAACCTGTGCCTTCGCGTCAGGGCGCGCAACTTCATCTCCTGCCGCAGGCTACGTTAGCGATGGCTCGTACCGTGTAGCCAAGCCGGCTATCGAGATGGATAGATCACAAAGCCATTTCAGATAGGACAGGTTTCGATTACAAAGATGAACCGGGTGGCCCGCAGCAGCGTCTGGGCAACGCTGGTTATTCCCGCAACCATCGTATGAACCGTCAGAAGCGAGAGGATCATGGCCCTGAGGCCGTCACGCCGGATGGTTTTCACGGTCCTCGCGACCGCGACACTGGCCGTATGTCAGGAGCCGCCTGCCACCACCCTCGATCAATCAACCCCCGAGGAAGCCGCCCGGCTGACGCCGAAATGGTTGTCCGACGGCGACCCGCGCCATCAGGCCTGGGCAGCCCATTGGATCCTGCGCTACGACCAGGCGCAGCAGCTGCCGGCACTGCTCGGCATCGTTGACCGCTACACCGCACACTATGGCGCGGCCGGATTCGACTCCTGGTTGGACCATGACTCGGCGCTCCTGGCCGTGCTCGACACGCTCATCCAGATGCAGGCGGAGGTGCCGGTTGAGCAGGCGGCCGAGCTCTATTCAAAGGTTCACGTTCAGGCGCTGGTGCTGCTCGCGCTCTGGCCGGAAGACCGCCGCGAGGCGCTACTCAAAATCTTAGATCACACCCCGTCTGACATGGACTGGCTGGCCGCGGCCGACCTGCTGGCCCCGAACGCGCCGGATGGTTTCGCAGCCCGGCTGCTCGACGGGCTCGGAATTCACGCCATCCTGCAAGTAACCGATCCTGGGGTGGGGATGGGGATGGGCGGAGGGTGCGCCGGCGACGCATCCGGTGGGTTAGGGAACGCTCGCCTTGACTGGCCTCCGGTCGGAGAGTACCACCTCTCGATGCAGGAGTCTCCCGAAAGCACGATTTTTGCCGGTGGCGAGAACCCGGTCTACGTGACCCGTACCGTGAATCGCAATTACACCCCGGGAAGCGCGAAACCTGATCGCGCCGGACTATGCACCACTCGCGACCAACTGCGCCGCGACCTCATCGCGCAACTTCTGGGTGTCAAAAAGGATGACTTCGAACTCCAGCTCTACCCTCAGAGCACGATCGGGTGGAACGGCGACACAGAGTTCTTGCAGGCGGCCGCCGCCTTTGTTGAACAGCAGCAGCTTTTGCTCCAAAACGTGTCCGGCCGGCTTCATGCGTTCGGCCTTTTAACGGCCGCCGAAGCGGACGTCTGCCGGCCGCAGCTCAGTGTGGAGGTCGTGGACCTCCGCAGTGAGAAAACGCCCCTCCCGGAACTGATTCTGTCCGACCCTACCATCGCCGTCTCTTACAAGTAAGGAGTTCCGCCTGTCTTGACGAATTCGAGTCGCGTTCAGAAAACGCATCAGGCAGACCCGGTCTTGGCCGAATCCAGATATTTGACCAGAAGGACCTCATTGCCCTCCTGTCCGTAAATGAGCTCGTCAACCAACTGCTGGGCCAGCAGAATGCCGAAGCCACCCGGGCGCATCCCTTGTTCCTCGCGCAACGTGACGTGACCGACCGGATCCTCGGCCGGATGAGCGATGGCAGCATGAGGGATCTCGTCGAGCGTAAAGCCTGGGCCCGGATCAGTGATGCGGCACGTGACCATATGACGGGCCCGCACGTAGTCAATCTCGACGTATTGCGTAGGATCGAGCCGTCCGCCATGCTCGATGGCGTTCAAGAGCATCTCACGGAAAGCCTGGGCCACCTCGTGTCTCTCGGTGTCCGGCAAGTCGGCGACCTCGTTAAGAAATTGCAGTAACCGGTCGGCCGTCTTGAACTCGCAGCGCGCCAGGGTCCGAATCCATTCTGGGGTGGCCGCCACCACCTCGATGCCGTCGTCCCAGCAGGGTCCGTCGGTGGCATTTCGAATCATGGAGGCGAGCTCGTCCCAGCAGAAGGGCTTGGAGAAATAGCTGAAAGCGCGCTCTCGCATGGAGGTGATGACATCTGCGGGTGTACTTTCGCCCGTGAGAATGATCAGACGGGTGTGCGGACGCACCAGCCGAATCTTGCGCAGCAATTCCACGTCCTCCCGGCCAGACGTGTTTTCGCCCGTGATGATAAGGTCGAAGGATTTCCTGGCGGCGAGATCCAGTGCCGCCCGATTGTCCGAAGCGTGCTGAATGGCCCAGGCTCCGGGCTTCAGAACGCCCGACAGAAAGGTCTCGAACTCCGCATCAGCGCCCACCAGAAGGGCATTCTTGATCGCGAAGGGACGCATCTCAGGGTTTGGAGAGGAACTCAAGGGCTTCCGCCATCGCGCGCGCGGTGACCACAAGTCTCGGCGCTGGGCCAAGACTTCGTTACTTCTATCCGCAATTTCCCGCCGAGGTAATATACAACCGACCGAGTGCTGGTGCAATGAACCGGCCTGATGCGCCACCGGCCAGCGTTAGTCATTTGGTATAATTTGCGTCGTAATGCTCTACAAGACCTTCAGTGCGGCGGTTTTCGGGATTGATGCCTATCCCGTCGAGGTGGAGGTGGATGTTTCGGCCGGCTTGGGCTCTTTCACCACGGTGGGTCTGCCGGACGCGGCCGTGCGTGAAAGCCGCGAGCGCATCAAATCCGCCATCAAGAACTGCGGTCTCGAATTTCCCTTTCAGAACATCACCGTCAATCTGGCGCCGGCCGACATCAAGAAAGAAGGCTCCGGGTTCGATCTGGCCATTGCTCTCGGCATCCTCGGCACCACCGGGGTTCTGCTAAAGAATGATCTGAACGGATCGCTGTTTCTCGGGGAGCTGTCGCTCGACGGCAGTCTGCGGCCGATCAAGGGCGCGCTTTCCATCGCCTCCATGGCGCGGCAGAAGAAGCTTCGCCGGTTGGTACTGCCGGCGGCGAACGCCAGCGAAGCCGCGGTGGTGGAGGGGGTTGAGGTCTATGGCCTGAAGTCGCTGCCCGAGGTTCTGGACTTCGTCAACGGAACCCACGAATTTGCGCCGGCGCGCAGCAACCGCGCCGAGACGCTGGCTCACGTTAATCAGTACGCGGTGGACTTCCGCGATGTGAAGGGTCAATTGCACGCCAAGCGGGCCATCGAAGTGGCGGCGGCCGGCGGGCACAATATCCTGATGATAGGCCCCCGGTGCAGGCAAGACCATGCTGGCCAAGCGCATTCCCACATCCTGCCGCCACTCACCTTTGTGGAGGCGCTCGAAACCACTAAGGTTCACAGTGTGGCCGGCGGGCTCCCCTCGGGAACGGGACTGGTGGCCGAGCGGCCCTTTCGCGCCCCGCATCACACCATTTCGGACGCGGGACTGATCGGCGGCGGCGCCGTGCCGCGACCCGGCGAGGTGAGCCTGGCCCATTACGGCGTGCTTTTCCTCGATGAATTGCCCGAATTCGAGCGGCATGTGCTGGAGGTCTTACGCCAACCTTTAGAAGACGGCCACGTCACGATTGCCCGGGCCGCCATGTCGCTCACTTTTCCGGCCCGATTCATGCTGGCAGCCGCTATGAATCCCTGTCCGTGCGGATATTTTAGCGATCCTTCGCGCGAGTGCACCTGCACGCCGCCGCTGATCCAGCGCCACGTCGCCAAGATTTCCGGACCCTTGCTTGACCGCATC
>DATDGR010000057.1:0-20372 GCA_036521995.1 Terriglobia bacterium
AGGCGCAACGCGCATCGCAGCCATCCTGAACCTTCAGGGTGGGACGGGTGCGGTCGTCAGGAAATGCGGGGGCGAAGTGAAACTCCGACGTGATCTCCCCGACCATGACTCTTCCTGAAACCTGGCCGGGGGCCCGCCCCGGGTCATCGGACCCGGTTCCTGGCTCGTCGGGCAGAGAGCTCGATGGTCCAGGAAGGACCTCGGCGCCAAGCACCCCAGCCTTGAGCACCTCGGCCACCCGGTGCTTATGCGAATTTCCCAGCACCCAAGCCACGCCGTCGAGCGCAGCGATCTCCTGAGGAGCGCGCTGGGCATAGCAGCCGGTCACAACGATCCGGCAACGGGGATTCTGGCGATGGATCCGGCGAATCACCTGGCGAACCTCGGCGTCAGCCGTGGCGGTCACGGTGCAGGTGTTGAGGACGGCCACTTCGCTTTCGGCGAAATCAGCCGCCTCAACAAATCCGGCCTCGGCCAATTGTCGCTTCAGGGCGGCGCCATCGGCCTGGCTCGCCCGGCAGCCGAAACTGGTGAGGTGAAAGGTGGTCATGCAAGTTGTATTTTAGCGGATTTAGGGAGGGAGGATGTCACTGATTCAGGCTTGCGGACGAGAAGAGACGCGAGCTTGTTATGGGATGGCCGCGGAAAGCCACACGCCAAGGGCTGACACCGCAGAGAAGAGCCGGGCGTCGTCCTCAGCTCTAGGCGCTCGCCGCGCGCCGCTGCTGGAAGCACTCACGGCAGTACACCGGCCGCCCCTGGGTCAGCTTAAAGGGCACGGTGGTTTCCTTACCGCACTGGCAACAGACCGTGGAAGTAACGCTACGCTGATAGCCTTGCCCCCCCGGGCTGCCCGTTTGGCCTCGCCGGCCCTTGCAACTCTTGCATCGCTTGGGCTCATTCCTAAAGCCCTTCTGGGCAAAGAAGAGCTGCTCACCCGACGTAAACACGAAGTCACCGCCGCACTCAACGCATGTCAGGACCCTATCGCTGTAATCCATTCCGAGCCCCCCTTTTTCGGCTCAGCTTAAGCGATCTGGAGAGCGGAGACTGCCACGGCCGCCCCCGCCCCGAGTTTTTGAATTGTTGTCAGTCCCGTTCGAGCCTGGCCTTCTTGCGAACGCGCTTGCGAGCCAGAGCCTCTTTAACTCGCCGCTTTTCGCCTGGTTTCAGGTAGAAAGAGTGCCGCTTAATTTCTTTGATGATGTCTTCCTGCTGAACCTTGCGCTTGAAGCGGCGGAGGGCGTTCTCTAAAGACTCGCCTTCCTGAAGTCTTACTTCAGCCAATCGCTAACTCACCCCATTTCCTGTTTGATGAACATAACTACCCGTAAGCCTAACCGGATTCTGTCTCAGGGGCCAGGCGGATGTCAAGTGGATTTTTCGCGCTTTACGCGCCCCCGCAGCCCACGGTATGAATACCTTCCGGCCGCCTCAGATGCGCTGCTGCTTCCAGCGGCCGCGCCGGAACAGGATGGCGCTAGCCACCGCAATCGCCGACTCGGCAATCAGGATGGAGAGGAACGCGCCCTTGGAGTGCAGGCCCGCCGGCACCGCTAGCGTGTAGGCCACGGGAATCTCCAGCAGCCAGTAGCCGAAGAGGAACACCACCGTCGGCGTCCGGGTATCGCCAGCGCCGTTGAAGGCCTGAAGCATGACCATGCCGAAGGCGTAGGCCATGTTTCCATAGCTCAGGATGCGCAAGCACGAGGCCGCCAGCGGCACCACGGCCGGGTCATGGGTGAACAGCCGCACGATGGGCTCCGCCAGCAGCACAAACACCACCCCGATACTCCCTAGAAAGATGGTGTTGTAGAGGCCGGTCAGCCAGACGGACTTTTCCGCCCGCTCCGGCTGGCGTGCGCCCAGGTTCTGGCCCACCAGCGTGGCGGCCGCGTTGCTCAAGCCCCAGGAGGGCAGAATCGCGAAGATCACGATGCGAATGGCCACCGTGTAGCCGGCCAAGGCGGCGCTTCCGAACAGGCTGATGATCCGCACCAGTCCCACCCAGCTCACGTGCGCAATGCCGAACTGCACGATTCCGGTCACCGAGACGCGCAGCAGGCGGACCATCACGCCGGTGTCCAGACGAATCTGGCGGCTCAGCACGCGGATGCGCTCCGTCCCCCGGAGCAGGCGGTAAAACTGGTAGAGCACACCGATGCCGCGGCCCGTGAAGGTAGCGAGCGCCGCGCCCGTCACTCCGAGCCTGGGAAACGGACCCACTCCGAAAATCAGGCAGGGGTCCAGGATGAGGTTGATGATGTTCGACACCCACAGCAGCCGCATGGCGATGGCCGCGTCTCCGGCGCCGCGGAAGATGGCGTTGTTCAGGAACAACATGATCAACACCACGCTCCCGCCCAGATAAATGCGCGTGTAGCCGGACCCGATGGCCACGATGGCAGGTGAGGCTCCCATCAGCCGCAGCAGGCGGGGCGCGAGGATCAGGCAGGGCAGCCCGATCGCCAGCGACACGATGAGGCCCAGAAGGATGGCCTGCACGCCCGCCACCGCCGCCGCTTCGGGGTCCTTCTCGCCGATGCGCCGGGCCACCATGGCCGTGGTGGAAAGGCTCAAGCCCATGCCGATGGCGAAAACCAGGCTGGCCATGGACTCGGTCAAGCCCACGGTGGCGACAGCATCGGAGCCCAGCCGCGCCACCCAGAAGACGTCCACTACGGCGAACAGCGACTCCAGCACCATCTCGAGCACCATGGGGATGGCCAACAGAAAGATGGCGCGGTTCAGGCTGCCGGCCGTGAAGTCCTGGTGCGATCCGCGAAGCGCTTCGCGCACCGACGGCCAGAAACAAGGCGGCTGCTCCGCGACGAAGGTTGTGGACAACGGCTCCATGAGACCTCGCAATCTCTATCAGGTTGAAAGGGAAGTGACAGCCCGACGGGTTAGACGCGCGGTTCGCCAGATTGCTGACGAACGGGGCCGCGTCTTCTGCGGGCCGGAAACAGCAACTTAGCGAAGGCGGGTGACAATCATCTTCATATTCGATTCCTACGCCGCCAGCGATTCGTCCGCGGCGGCCGCCTATGCACTATACGAAACTAAACGCAGACTGTCCAGGAAAAAAGGGGCCCCTCCCCTCCTAGCAGCTCGTTGAAACCGCTCCGACCTTGTCATTCTGAACCCGTTCGCTCTTCGTTGGCGCGAGGCTCCACATTTTCCCCGCCGCATTTGACTTATACTGTGGCTCATGGCTAGCGATGAAGGCGTCTCGAAGCCCCCTCCAAGCCCCGCGTGCCTGGCCATCCGCAGCAGCTCAGCAAATCGGTCCGAACCAGGACCCATGAAAACCTCCCGACTCCCGGGCTTCACCGTAATGCTGTTGGCCGGATTGCTCTTGGTTGCCGGCGCGCATCAGCTCCGCGCTCAGCAAGCGAACCACAGAGCCTCCGATCCTGAGGGGAACAAACCGGAGGCGCTGGGCTTCTCATCCGAGCGGCTGGAGCGGCTCCATGCGGTGATGCAGCAGGAAGTGGACCGGAAGCAGCTTGCCGGTATCGTAACCCTTCTGGCGCGCCACGGCAAAGTGGTGGACGAAAGGACTTACGGCAAGAAGGACATCGCGAGCGCCGCTCCGATGACCACGGACACCATCTTCCGCATCTTCTCCATGACCAAGCCGGTGACCGGCGTGGCCATGATGATTCTCTACGAGCAAGGCAAATGGCATCCTCTGGATCCGGTCTCAAAGTACATCCCCGAGTTCGCCCATCTGAAGGTTTTCAAGGGCGTGGACGAGAGCGGCAAAATAATTCTGGAGGACCCCGTCCATCCCCCGACCATGCGCGAGCTGTTGACCCACACCGCGGGCTTCACTTACGGGTTTTTCGGCACCAGTGTGGTCGACAAGATGTACCTGGACCAGCAGGTGATGCAATCTCACTCACTCCAGGAGATGATCGACAAGCTGGCGAAAATCCCGTTGCTCTACCAGCCGGGAACCCGCTGGGTCTACAGCGCGTCGATGGATATCCAGGGTTACATCGTGGAAAAACTATCCGAGCAGTCGTTGCCCGATTTTATGCAGCAGCACATTTTCGGGCCCCTCGGCATGAAGGACACCGGCTTCTTCGTTCCCCCGGAAAAGCGGAACCGGTATGCCACGCTTTATGCATCGGGCCCGAACGGCGAGCTGGTCGTGAACCCGACGGCCACGGTACCCAGCGACGATTATGCCACCCAGCCATCGATGCCCTCGGGCGGCGGCGGTATGGTCTCGACCGCGGGGGACTACCTGCGCTTCGCTCAGATGCTCCTGAACGGCGGCGAGCTGGACGGCGTGCGCATCCTGGCGCCGGCCACGGTCGAGCTCATGACCTCAAACCATCTCGCCCCCAATCTCATGACGGGCGAGTTCTCCATTGGTCCGATGACCATGAGGCCTGGCTTGGGATGGGGCTACGATTGCGCGGTCTATACGGACCCGCTCGAAGCCGACGAAGTCGTGGGCAAAGGCACTTTCTTCTGGTTAGGAGCGGCGGACACCTGGTTCTGGGTGGATCCCACCAACGATCTGATTTTTGTTGGCATGACCCAGCGGATGATCGGCCCTGGGGAACCCAATGTCGAGGCGCTGAGCCAACCCGTCGTTTATCAAGCGCTGGTGAAGCCGCGGATGTGATCCACGCCATACGCGGTGGCAACGACACAAAACCCGATGCCGCCGCCACCTGTGGCTCAGCTAGGCAATGACTGGCTATGTATAGGCTGTGGGGTTGTGATGAAGCCTTTGATCTTTGCTCTCGGTGTGCTTGCGTGTGGCAGTCTGAGCGCGCAGACGCCCGTCTGGCAGCCGTCGCCGGGACATACGCAAGTGCCAATATGGCCGAGGGCGGTGCCCGACGTGCAGTCTGTCGGGGGGCCGGAGGACGCTACGGAGACGGTAACGGAGCCACTGGTTGCCGGGAGGCCATGGGTTCAGGTGGGGCACGTCTCACGGCCTACGATGACGGTCTATGAGCCAAAGGAGAAGAATACGGGCGCTGCGGTGGTCGTGTTTCCTGGCGGGGGCTATCAGATTCTGGCCATCGATCTTGAAGGCACGGAGGTCTGCGACTGGCTGACGTCCAAAGGGATCACGTGTGTGCTGCTGAAATACCGCGTGACGGATGTGGGGCCGTATCCGAAATCGGGGCCGTATCCGGAATCACCGATGGCGTTGGAAGATGCGCAGAGGACGATGGGGCTGGTGCGCTTTCACGCCGCGGAGTGGCATATCGATCCGCACAAGATTGGTGTGCTCGGGTTTTCGGCGGGCGGGCATTTGTCGGCAGCGATCAGCACGCATTTCGCGAAGCGTTTGTACCCGGCTGTCGATGCCGCCGACAAAGAAAGCTGCCGTCCGGACTTTGCGGTGGCTATCTATCCGGGACATCTCTCGCTTCCCGCGGCGGAATGGGATGCTAACCAGGGCGCCAGGAAGTTCGAGGTCCGTCATCCGGCGACTGCCGACAAACATCTTGGGTTGAATCCCGATGTTCCCGTCACCCGCCAGACGCCGCCCACGTTCTTGCTGCAGGCGGAAGATGACCATGTGGACAACGTGGACGACTCGCTGGCGTACTACATTGCGCTGAAGAAGGCCGGGGTTCCCGTAGAGATGCATTTGTATGCGCAAGGCGGGCATGCCTTTGGGCTGCGGCGCACGGAGCTTCCGGTGACGGGTTGGCCTCAGTTGGTGGAGACGTGGCTGAGGACGATCGGGATGATTTCGGCTTAACGCTGGCTTCGACCAACCCACGCGGGTGGCGCATACATCGTATTTTATGTATGCGTCCGGCGAATATGCGCAAAATCCCCGTCACAGCGTCCTGCCCGTGGCCGTCTCATGCTCTTAGCGGTCGCCAAGTGGCGCGTCGGCTCCACTCGCCGGTTATACGGTAACGCGCACATTATCGCGCAAAAACTCAGGTGCAAAGTCGGCTCCATTCGGCCAGACGAGCGTGTGAAACTCGGGATGAATTTGGAACTGACGAAATACGGCAGGATTACGCAACGGTTCGAATATGGGTTCTGCGAGCAGACACAACTCGCATCAGTTGCTCCACACAATCCGATATGTACTCTTCGAGGCGGCCGCGGAGAGCAGGCGCCAAATCGATCTCGCCGCTCGTCCCGTCGCGAAAGCGGAGCCACACGACGTGGCCGGCCACATAGCGTGCCTCGACAATGTGATAGTCCATGATCCTCACTCCAGTGGGTCAATGCGCCTGTGGGGTTGCCCTTGTCTCGCAAGTTGCCAGTTCTCGATCAATTCTTCCTTGTGCAGGTTTGCCCATTCCAGCACCAGCCGCAATGCCCTTGCCGGGAATTGGCCGTGGATCTTACCTGATTCCACCTCGACCGAGATTTCGTGCTCCCCCTAAACCGCGTGAAAATGTGCGACGCCATGCTCGCTGTAGAATATGCCGATTACGATACCGAGGAATCGAGAAATCTCCGGCATAGATTGTCGACGGTCTAACTCAGGCTCAGCTCCAGCTGCTTTAGCTCTCGGCAAAGGCGCTTATCCCAAGGCCCCCCACGATTGCAGCGGAGATGCCTCCACATTATAGCGCCTACTTCTGAACCTTCATGCGCGGGTGGGGGAAAAAAGCGGATCTGCGTCAAGATCGACAAAGCCGATTGACGGCCCGCTTTTTCTTCTCCTAAGATCAGTTCACCATGACCGAAAAAGAACTGTGTGTCCCCTACTCCGAACTCGGACGCCTGGAAGTCGGCTGCCGGAAATGCGGAACCGCCTTCGTGATCAACCTCGGCAGCAGCAACCTGCCGCCGCTCGGGGGCGGCCGGGACTTTGCCCGGCAATGCGCGGTCTGCCTCGCTCCTTTTCCGGAAGCAACTCTCGCCGCCCTGATTCTCTATCAGAGGTTCCTACTGGAATCGCGTAAGGGCGACCTCGACATCCGGTTCCGGATCAAGACCGGCTAGGACTCGTGGTACGCTCATTCAGATTGAGTTCAATTGTCGAACCGCTGAAACGCCGAAAGTTCTGGGCACGTGGGATAGCGAAAGGGAGAAAGTGAAGGCAGGGATCGAGCTCCAGATCCAGCCCTACGAGGGTGACGGCCTTTCATTTAATAGTCCCGATGCAGAAATAACTAAGAAGATGAAGTTCGATGGGAGCGATTATCCGGATCTCGATCCGGATGCGGCTCCGGGTTCTGCATCTTCGGGCCGCCGCCTGAACGAGCGCCGTCTGGAAATCACAGACAAATTCAAAGGCAAGATTACGGGCACCCGGCAGATCGAGCTTTCTACAGATCTCAAGACCTTGACGATGACCGCCTCGTGGGTCAAAACAAGCCCAAGAACATCCTTGTGTTTGATCGGGAATGGACGTTTATATCATTGAGAGAATCTGGATATCCACTTGACTGAGGTACCCACTACAGGTTGTGCTTTCACGTGTACACTTCTAGCTGAGGAGGTCGTGGTATGCTGACGGTCGTCAAGAGTTGCAATCGAAACCAGCTTGGAAACAAGCTTTCGTGCTCCAGAAGCGCGGCTTAGTGAACTGAAGGGGAGAGAACCTATGCCGGCCCGGAAATACCTGGTTTGTGTGTTGATCGGAGCGCTCGGCGCTTGCGCGGTGTGTGTGCGTATTCGAGCGCAGTCGGCCTCCTCTTCTGCAGGCGTAGGCTCGGCACTCGGGGCGCCGAACGAGGGCACATCAGGATACAACCAGCCGCCGAAAGAAATCCTGGATGTCATGCTCGCGCCCTCGCCGCCCATGCCCTTGATGAGTCCTACCCAAGACGCGATACTACTTGTGTTCTGGCAGGACTATCCTTCAATTGCCAGCGTGGCAACACCTTTCCTGCGCCTCGCCGGCGTTCGCGTCGAGCCGGGGAACCACAGCAAGCACGATACCCCAGGCGGGTACGGCATCACCCTCTGCGCCCGGGGATTCGATCTTGTCCACGTCGCGGATCCCGGGCAACAGATTCACGTCGCGCTTCCCGCAGGCACGTGTCCGGGCGAGCCGGCGTGGTCTGCCGACGGGAAACGATTCGCCTTCATGAACATCGCGCCCGAATCGGTGGAGCTCTGGATCGGCGATTCCAGCAGCGGCGAAGTCCGCCGCGTGCCCGGAGCCCGTCTCAACCCGATGTTCGACGGCGCGATGCAGTGGATGCCGGACCAGAAGACCCTTTTGGTGAGGCTGGTGCCGGAAGGGATGGGCGCTCCGCCGCCCGAGCCTGTGGTGCCGGCGGGTCCGAGGATTCAGCAGACCGAGGGTGAAAAAGGGCAGAGCAGTACCTACGAAACCCGCGACACGCTTGGCAGCAAGCACGACGAAGACCTCTTCGATTACTATGCTGCTTCGCAGCTCGCCTTCGTTAACGCGGCCACCGGGGCCGTCAGGCCCGTAGGCCGGCCGGCGAATTACGCCTCGTTGCTCCCGGCGCCGGACGGCCGGCACGTCCTCGTGACCGCGATCCAAAAGCCCTACTCCTACGTCACCACCTACGACCGCTTTCCCAAGGAGGTGGAAGTGTGGGACGTGTCCGAAATCGCCAACGTGCGCGCTCACACGATCGCCTCGCTGCCATTGGCGGATCGCGTTCCGATTCACGGCGTTCCCGTGGGTCCGCGTGACTTTTCCTGGCGTGCCACCGAGCCGGCAACGCTCGTCTGGGCGGAAGCGCTCGATGGCGGAGACTGGAATGTTAACGTTCCGGACCGCGACAAGGTCCTGCTTGAGAAGGCGCCCTTCGACTCACCCCCCGTCGAAATCGCACGCACCGAGCAGCGCTACGCGGGCTTCGACTGGGGCGAAAAACCCAGCACCGCGCTCTTGTGGGAGTACGATGAAAATCGCCACTGGAGAAGGACCTTTGTGATGGACGTCGATCATCCACAAGAAAAGCCTCGCTTGATTTGGGACCTTTCGATGGACGAGAGGTACAAAAATCCAGGTTTCCCGGTCTACCGCGAGCTCGCGAACGGTCAATCGGTGATCCGCCAGGAGCATGATTCCATTTACCTTTCCGGTTTCGGCTCTTCACCCGACGGAGACCGGCCGTTTCTCGACTGGCTGAATCTCACCACGCTCAAGTCCGAGCGATTGTTTCGCAGCGACAAGACCTGCTACGAGCGATTTCTCTCCTTTACGGGGCCGGACACCCGAACCTTCGTGACGTGGCACCAATCGCCCACGGACCCGCCGAATGCGTTCAGGCGCACGATTTCAAAATCCGTCGATACCCCCGCCGGAGAAGCCTCCTTCAGTTCAACCAGCGTCGCCATCACTCATATTCCGGATCCCACGCCGGGCGTGCGCGCCATCAAGAAGCGGCTGGTGAAGTACAAGCGCGCCGACGGCCTCGATTTGTCATTCACGCTGTACACGCCGCCCGGCTATCAGGAGGGCACGCGCGTCCCCGCTATTCTCTATGCCTATCCGCTCGACTACGCCGATCCTTCAACCGCCGGCCAGGTGACCGGGTCGCAGGAAACCTTCACACAATTGCGGGAGTACAGGCTGATGCTGCTTGCCGGCTACGCGATCATCGACAATGCTGCGTTCCCCATCGTCGGCGATCCGAAGAAGGCCTACGACACCTACCTGGAGCAACTCGTGGCGGACGCCAAGGCTGCTGTCGATGAGGCGGTGCGGTTAGGAGTTGCCGATCCCGATCGCATCGGGGTCACAGGGCACAGCCACGGCGCTCTCATGACCGTGAATCTGGTGGCCCATTCCGATCTGTTCCGCGCCGGCGTGGCCACAAGCGGGTCCTATAACAAAACGCTCACGCCCTTTGGTTTCCAGAACGAGCGTCGCTCGGTCTGGGAGGCCCCGGACGTGTATCTGAAAGTCTCGCCGTTTTTCTCGGTCGATAAGTTGAAAACGCCTCTCCTCCTCATGCACGGCGCGGAAGACGCGAATCCTGGCACAATAACACTGCAATCCGTCAAGCTCTACGAGGCCATTCGAGGCAACGGCGGCACCGCCCGCCTGGTGCTGCTCCCGCACGAGCCGCACTGGTACATGGCCTTAGAGTCCAACGAACAGTATGTCTACGAGATGCTTCGCTGGTTTGATAAATATGTGAAGAACGCGAACCCGCGGACCGAAGCCGCAGTCCGCTAAGTCTGCCTTAAACGCCACTCTAGAAGAGCTTCGGCGACGCCATGGTGTTGGAGAAATACATGTAAAGCTCACAGCCTTACATCCGCAATTTTTCTCTAGCGCGCCGCGAAAGGCGGCCACCGCCTGCGCTCCTTCGCTCCCCCACAGATCGTCGAGTGCGATGCTGAGATTATTCTGCTTAATCTTCCCACCGGTAGGAATTCCCGCATGGGCCCAATCACGATCAGCGTTTTGGGTAATTTGGCAACCGCCTTGGTCAAGCGGTTGGCCAAGGGCCCTATGTTCCAGTCGATTTCGCCACCCGAAAACCTCCCAGACAGGCCTGGGGGGATTCCAACCACTGCCGGAGGGTTGCGGAGAGGTCGACGTGCGTCAATCAAAAAGGCAAACCAGATCGCCTAGCAAACACACCATGAGGCTGCGTATCACACGGCGGCGTGCCCACCAATTCACAGCCTTGGCTTCGATCGAACAGCCAGACGACATAAAGGTGGGAAAATCCTTCGATGTCTCGCAAGCCTTCCTCGAACTCGGGAAGGATTTCGAGAGTTCCCTCCTCCTCGTGCGTTGCTCCGAGGCCACGTGGTATCTGGTTAGTCTGAGAGAACGGGCTGTGAATGAAGCCGATGGGCTAACTTTGCATGGTGTCTTGTAGTAGCTGCTATTCGGTCTGTGGTCCAAGATGGTTTCACACGCCGACCCTCGAGTCAGCCAGCGTCGAGCGGACCTCTCTCGGTGCGGCTTCTCGCTTTCAAGTCGTTGACATGGAGGCTGTTACCTCAACTCCATATTTCCTGTTGACAACCACCGCGCCAGTGGTTTACATATCATTCATTGGGTTCTGGGGACCATTTGGCTGGCGGAAATCAATGCGGTTGCATCGACGGGGTTAGGGCTCTCGCAAAGCTTGGTCCCTGCCTCTCTGGCCCCCTTCCGGGGAGCGGCCTCCGTAAAAAATTTGAATTTACTACGATCGAAGCCAAGAGGTCCTTTAGAATCAACGCTTGTTTGCAAACAAACCCAGCAAATCGTTGATCCCCAATGAGTTACTCGATAATCCAAGCATCCATCTGATAAAAATAGACTTACCGTAAAATTAGGGCTGCCCCGGTTCGGGAGATGGGTCAATATCGGCGATTTTAGCCGAAAATGGGTCCGAAACACCCAATTTGACTCCTCGTTCCGCCGCAGGCTATAGTGGAAGCCTCATCACTTGCGGGAGTCGCTCGGCTCGGCGTCGATCGGTTCGAGGTCGGTCGGATTGAGCGACTCCGACTCCAGACCGGGCGACCGAAAGACCAACAAGGAACGGCGTGCAACCCGAGATACCCAAAGTTTATTCACCCGAGGCCATCGAGCCGCATTGGGCGCGCTACTGGGTGGAGCAGCAGCTTTATCGTCCGTCGGACGGCGCCGCAATCCCCCGCTTCAGCCTCTCGCTGCCGCCCCCGAACATCACCGGATCGCTCCACATGGGCCACATGCTGGAGCACACTGAGATCGACATCGTGATGCGCTGGCACCGCATGCGGGGCCAGAACGTCCTGTGGCTGCCGGGCATGGACCACGCCTCGATCTCTACTCAGATGATCGTGGAGCGCGAGCTCGGCCGCGAGGCCCTGCCCGATCTCGATCCCGGCCCGGCCGCCCGCCGCGCCTGGCAGCGCGAGGGCCAGCGCCGCCGCCTGGAGATGGGTCCGGAGAAATTCGTGGAGCGCTGCTGGCAGTGGAAAGAACAGAACGGCGACACCATCCGCCGCCAGATGGAACGCCTCGGCGCCTCGGTGGACTGGACGCGCGCCCGGTTTACCATGGACCCCGCCTATTCGCGGGCGGTCATCGAGGTTTTCGTCCGGCTCTACCAGGAGGGCTTGATCTACCGCGGCCAGTACATCGTGAACTGGTGCCCGCGCTGCGGCACTGCCGTCTCTGATCTGGAAGTGGCGCACGAAGACCGCCCAGGACACCTGTGGTATATCCGGTATCCCTTCGAAGACGGCTCGGGCCACATCGTGGTGGCCACCACCCGGCCCGAGACCATGCTGGGTGACACAGCCGTGGCCGTAAACCCCTCTGACAACCGTTACCGGAAGCTGATCGGCCGCAAACTGATCCTGCCGCTCCTTAAGCGTGTGATTCCCGTGATCGGCGACGAGTTTGTGGATCCGAATTTCGGCACCGGCGCCGTGAAGGTGACGCCCGCTCACGATCCCAACGATTTCGCCATTGGCATGCGCCACAACCTGCCGCGCATCACGGTGATCGATTTCGAGGCCCACATGACCGCTGAAGCGGGGCCTTACGCGGGCCTCTCACGCGAGCAAGCGCGCGAAGCCGCGCTGCGGGACCTCGAAGCTGCAGGCCTGGTGGAGAAGACTGAGGACTACCAACTGAGCGTCTCCATCTGCGAACGCTGCAAGACCATCGTGGAGCCACTGCTATCCATGCAGTGGTTCCTGAAGATGCAACCGCTGGCCACGCCTGCCATCCGCGCCGTGGAAGACGGGCGCATTCGCATCATCCCGGAGAGCTCTAACAAGGTCTATCTCGACTGGATGTACCGCATTCACGACTGGTGCATCTCACGCCAGCTCTGGTGGGGCCACCGCATTCCGGCTTGGTACTGCGGAGCCTGTGGCGAGGTCGTGGTAGCGCGGGAAGCGCCATCCGCCTGCCCGAAGTGCCAGGGATCCTCGCTACGGCAGGATCCGGACGTGCTCGACACCTGGTTCAGCTCCGGCCTCTGGCCTTTCGCCGCCCTGGGTTGGCCCGACCAGACCGAGGACCTGCGCCGCTTCTACCCCAATGACCTCATGATCATGGGCTATGACATTCTCTTCTTTTGGGCTGCGCGCATGATCGTGCTGGGGCTGAAGTTCACGGGCGATGTACCCTTCCGCGAGCTCTATATCCACGCCCTGGTGCGCGACGCCGACCGCCAGAAGATGTCCAAAACGAAGGGCAACGTGATCGATCCCATCGAGATCACTGAAAAGTACGGCACCGACGCCGTCCGCTTCGCGCTGGCTTCGAGCGCCGCACCGGGTACAGATATTGCCTTCAGCGATGACAAGGTGCAGTCGTATCGCGCCTTCGCCAACAAGATCTGGAACGCGGGGCGATTCGTCCTGATGAACCTCGGCAGCCTTCCCGAACCGGCCTTGCGCCACCTGGGAACAGCGCTCGAGCCGATCCCGGAACTTGGATTCGACGCCGTGCTTCATTCTGAGCCCGCTTCCGAGGCTCTCCGGCTCGCTGACCGCTGGATTTTCTCGCGCCTGGCGGACGTCACTCTGGAGATGAACGAGGCGTTGGCCGCCTACCGCTTCCACGAGGCAGCGCACACGATCTACCACTTCTTCTGGCACGAGATCTGCGACTGGTATCTAGAGTGGGTCAAACCCGAGATCACCCGGCCGTCCGAGGAGCCTCGGGTTTCGCCGGCCTGGATCAATCTGGCGCGTGTCTTCGAGTCTGCGCTTCACCTGCTTCATCCCTTCATGCCGTTCATCACCGAAGAACTGTGGCACCAGTTGCCGCACACGGGCGAGGCGCGCTCCATCTCGCTCACCCGTTTTGCGCTGGCCAGTCCGCGGGCGGTTGATCCGGTGTCTGAGAAACAGTTTGAGACCATCCGGGAACTGGTGGTGGCGGCGCGCAACCTCAAAGCGGAAATGGGCCTGCAGAAGGAGAAGCCGAGCGCCCAGGTAGGGAGTGACGACCTGCGGATTCTCGAACTTTTCCGCGCCCACCAGGAAACCGTTTTGCGTCTGGCAGGCCTCGAAGCTTTGAACTTCGTGCGTGGACGCCTGCCGGCGGATGCGGCTCCCGTGCCGCTGGCTTCGGGCTGCGACCTGCGTCTGTTCTACGAGCGCACGGTTGACCCGGCGGCCGAACGCGCGCGCCTGGAGCGCGACCTGGCCAAGATCCAACAGCAGCTCGATCAGATCGAGCGCCAGCTCTCGAACGGCTCGTTCCGCAGCCGCGCCCCTCAGGAGGTTGTGGCGGTCGCGGAGCGCCGCCGCACCGAGCTAGCCGACCAGCACCATCGGCTGGCCGAATCGCTGGCCAAGCTGGACGGCGCTGCGGAGCAAACGGCCTCGTGATTCGTGGGCCTCGCTTGGCCGCAAGCAGGCCACTCCGGCTTGGATCGTCCGGTCGTCGAACGTCCTCAGAACTCGAACCGGTGTAGAATCATAGCCGCCAGAATCTCGACCCGGGAGTTCGCTCAACCCGGCGCCCTCAGGCGCAGTTGCCGATGACCGCACCTCTCCCCACGGACCGCCGCCTCGACAAGCTGATCCATCTGCTGGTTGAAAACGCCACGGTGGTGGTGCCCGGCCCGAAGATTGCCAGGCAGACCGGCGTCTCACGCGCGACCGTCTGGAACTGGATCGAAAAGCTGAGAGCGCTCGGGGTTGAAATCAAAGGCCACCCGGCCACGGGCTACCAGCTCGCCAGGCTCCCGGACCTGCTGATGCCCGGCCTCCTGCGGCGCGAGCTCGGCGAGGGCGAGCTGGGACACAAGATGGTGCATTACTTCCGGGTCGATTCCACCAACACCGTTGCCCTGCGCCTGGCGGCGGAGGGCGCCGCACACGGAACGGTCGTGCTGGCCGAGGAGCAGACGGCCGGACGCGGGCGTTTTGGACGCACCTGGTACTCCGAAAGATCGACCGGGATCTATTTCTCCATCATCTTGCGGCCGCCGCTCGCGCCCGCTGCTGCTCCTGCCCTCACGCTCATGGCGGGTGTGGCGGCTCAAGCAGCCGTGGAGCGGGTCACCGGACTTGCGGCCGACATTCGCTGGCCAAACGACCTGCTGCTAGGCGGCAAGAAGCTGTGCGGGATACTGACTGAGATGAACGCCGAAGTGGACCGACTCCACGCCGCCGTGATCGGCATTGGAGTGAACGTGAATCACCGCCAGATTCCTGCGGAACTGCGCCCGATTGCCACTTCCCTGCTCCTGGAGGGCGGAAAGGCGTACGCGCGCGCTCAGATTCTGGCGGCACTTCTGAGGGAGATCGAGCAGCATTACCATCTCCTCCTCAAGGAAGGCAGCGAGCCCATTGTCCGCCGTTGGATGGCCGTCTCTACCTACGCCTCCGGCAAGCGCATTCGCGTGATCAGCGGCGCCGGCGAATTCCAGGCCACGACGGCCGGCCTCGATCGGAGCGGCTCGCTGCGAGTCCGGCGCGATGACGGGAGCGAAGAGTTGCTAGTGGCTGGCGAGATTGCCGAAGTAAAATGAACGCGTTAGCTCGGCTAGATTCCACTTGGCCAGTGACGACGGATCTCCTGTTGGAGGGCACAGTTTGCGGGCTCCAGAGGGCTTGATGAACTTGCGCGCCGCTGATCGCGCCCGGTTGACACGCGTGGTCGGGCGGCTCGGGGGCAAGCCCATCGTGCTGCTAGGTGATCTCGTGGCTGACGAATTCGTCTACGGCGAGATCGCCCGGGTTTCACGGGAGGCGCCGGTGCTGATCCTGAAGGAGCGTGAGAAGAGGATCGTTCCGGGCGGCGGCGCAAACGCGGCCAATAACCTGGCGGATCTGGGCGTGCGGCTTACGCTGTTGGGCGCGGCGGGTGAAGACGAGGCGGGCGATGCGCTGGTCGCTTACTTCAAGGCCAAGGGAGTGGCGGTGGAAGGGGTGGTGCGTCCCAGAGGCTACCGCACTCCCACCAAGTCGCGCCTCCTGGGATCTCTCGGGCACGGCCGTCCGCAGCAAATCGTACGGGTCGATCGCGAGCCTCTGGGGCCGCTTGATGCACGACTGCGGAGAAGCTTGACCGCGAGCGCGGCTAGGAGCCTGCCGCAGGCGGCCGCGCTCCTTGTTTCTGACTACGGCTACGGCGCCACCGGCCCGTCTGAGGTGGATTGGCTCCGCCGGCGCCGTGACGGACGATCTGCTCATCATCCGCCGATCACGCTGGACTCGCGCTATCGCCTGCGCAGCTACAAGGGTGTGACGGCTGCCACCCCCAACGAGCCGGAGATGGAGCAGGCCTTTGGACCCCCTGTTGGCGACCGGCTCGAAGTGCTCGATCGCATGGCGGCGTCACTGCTCAAGCGCCAGAGGTTTGAGGCTCTTGTCGTAACGCGCGGGCGCGAGGGCATGGTGCTTTACGAGCCGGGAGAGGCGCGGCAATCGCTCGGCATCTTCGGCTCCGATCAGGTGGCTGACGTTACCGGAGCCGGTGATACGGTGGTCGCCGTCTTCACGGCCGCGCTCGCCGCCGGGGCCGATTTCCTGGATGCTGCCAGGCTAGCCAATTGTGCCGGCGGAATGGTAGTGATGAAGAGCGGCACCGCCACCGTGACGTCGCGCGAGCTGCGGGAGGCCATCAAGAACGCATGAGTCCCGCAGGCGCCCACGAACGTGACGGCCTGACGAGCGCAGGCCGGATTGTCCCCCGTCGCGAGCTGCAGGCGCTCGGCAAGCGTCTGCGCGCACAGGGACAACGAATTGCTTTCGCCAACGGCTGCTTCGACTTGGTGCACGTCGGCCACGTCCGCTATCTGGAAGCCGCACGCCCGGAAGGTGATGTCCTGGTGGTCGGGGTCAACGGTGACGACGCCGTCCGCACCCTGAAGGGTCAGGGCCGGCCGTTGCTCCCGGCCGGAGCTCGCGCCGAGCTTGTGGCGGCCCTGGCGGCCGTGGACTACGTGGTGATCTTCGATGAGCTGAACGCGGAGGCGGTGCTCACGGATTTGTGCCCCGACGTGCACTGCAAGGGCACCGACTACACCGAGGAAAATGTTCCCGAACGCGAGGTGGTTCGCCGCCTTGGCGGTGTCGTACGCATCGTGGGCGACGCCAAGGATCACTCCACCCGGGAGATGCTGGTTGAGATTGCGGGGCGGTCGGGCCCGCTGAAAGGCAAAGGCCGCAACGCACGGGAGTGAAGGGTTGAGGCCAAAGGCCGGATTCATGTTTGACCATCGGCCGGATGAGATGAATGCCGAGGATTCTCGTTATCCGCCTCAGCTCGATCGGTGACATCGTCCATACGCTTCCGGCAGTGGCCGCGCTCGGACAAAGCTTACCCCAGGCCGAGATTGGCTGGGCTGTCGAGAGTCGTTACGCGGAGCTCGTGGAACAGAATCCCTTCGTCCGGCGCGTCATCGGGCTCGACACCCTCGGATGGCGGAGGCGCTGGAAGTCTCTCGCCACGGTCAAAGACGCCGTCGGGAGCCTGGGGAAGATTCGACGTTTCCGGCCCGATTTTGCGCTTGATTTTCAGGGTCTCGTGAAGTCAGCGGCCCTCGCCCGGCTCAGCGGTGCCACTCGCCGTCTTGGATTCGGCAGGCCGTGGCTCCGCGAGAGCTGGGCTGGCAGCTTCTACACCGAGCAAGCTGAAGCTCAGGGCCGGACGCATGTGGTGGAGGAAAACCTGGCGCTGGTGGAGCGGCTAGGCGTGCCGCCGGTGCCGCGAGAATGCTGGCAGTTTCTGCTGCCAGGCTCGGCCTCAGCCGACGATCGGATTGGGCAGCGCGTGGCGGCTCTCGGCGTTCGACGGTTCGTGGTTGTCAACCCCGGCGGCGGCTGGATCAGCAAGCGCTGGGCGCCGGAGCGATACGCGGAGTTGGTCCAGGAGTTCGGTCAAGACGAAGATTGCGCTGTACTCATGACGGGCTCTCCCTCGGAAGAGCCGATGATTCGCGGAATTCTGGAGCAAGCCCGGGCGCCGCGGGCGCATTACTTCCCCTCGACCCTGGTGGAGTTCATCGCGCTCGCACGGCGGGCGACACTGTTTGTGGGCGGCGACACGGGCCCACTGCATATCGCGGCTGCTGTCGGGACACCGATCGTGGCCATCTACGGGCCCACCAACCCTGTGCGCAACGGTCCCTTCGCTGCCGAGGATATTACTCTCCGGAGCCCAAGCTTTGCCGATCAGGAACAGCGGCGTACGCACTGGCACTTGGGCCAGACCAAGGCCACGAGGCACCTTCAGGACGTTACGGTGGAGGCTGTGCGGGAGGCAATCCGGCGGAGGCTGGCGGCTGCTCATGGGGCTTAGACGGGACAAATACGATGCCTGGGCTGCTCGCTGGCGAGTATCCCTGGGGCTCACTTTGAGCATCGCCTACTTGGGGCTGGCTCAACCGACAATTGGATTACTGGTGGCGGGCGGCGCTGTCGCGCTGGTTGGACTGGCTCTGAGGGCCTGGGCTGCGGGCCACCTCGAGAAAGGCGCAAGTTTGGCTACGGCAGGACCCTACGCTCTCACGCGCAACCCGCTCTACCTGGGCAGCGGCTTGATTGGCGCCGGCTTTGCAATCGCAGGCCGCTCCGTAGTGATCGCAGTGGCCTTCGCCGCGCTGCTCATCTTCATTTACGCCCCGGTGATCCGCCGCGAGGAAGAATTTCTTCGGGTGAAATTCGGCGAGCATTACCGGCGCTACGCCGAACACGTGCCGTTGCTTCTTCCACGGCCTGGTGTGCGCCTTGCTTCCGCTGAACGATTTCGCTGGTCACGCTACAAGCATAATCGCGAGTATGAAGCTGCGCTCGGGTATGTGGCAGCGATGGGCTTACTTACTCTGAAAATGATGCTCCGGCGCAGGCTGTCTGACTTCCTTTAGGGGAGAGGCGCGTCTAATTCAACCGTATGGATTCGCTCAAGCGCCGTTTTGCACTGCTGGCGATCGTCCCGATCACACTGCTGCTGACGCCGACAGCCGGTGAACCCGGGAGATTGCCGCTGGCCTTCGCCCCGGGTGAGAAGCTTACGTATTCAGTGACGTGGTCGGTGTTCGACGCCGGTGAGGTGACGGCCGCGCTCCAGCAGGCTTCCAACGGCGCCCAGGATGACTATGAGTTCGTCACCACAGCGCGGTCACACGGCTTCGTTTCGGTCCTCTACAACCTGGACGACGAATTCAGATCACGATTCAATCCGGACACGCTGTGCTCGGGCGGAATCTCGAAGCGAGTGGTCGAAGGCCACCGGCGCAAGCAGACCGACATTGTTTTCGACCGCACGCGAGAATTGGCCATTCTCGATGAGCGGAACCTTGCCAAGCCCAATGAGCCCGCCAAGCACGATCAGCATCCGATTCCGTCTTGTGTTCAAGACGTGGTGTCGGCCTTCTACTTTCTCCGCAGCCAGCCGATGAAGGTTGGGGATCGGATCACGATGCCCGTCAATGATGGCTCCAAAACCACCCAGGTAACCGTCGAGGTTCAGGCGCGAGAGCAGATCAATACCCCGCTCGGCCGCCGGTATGCCTTCCGCGTCGAACCGACTGTCTTCGGCAGCCTATACAAGCGCCAGGGGCGAATGCTGATCTGGTTCAGTGACGATGAAAGACGATTGCCGCTCCGCATTAAGGCCGTGATTTCGGTCGGAACCATCACCGGCACACTCAAATCGGTCCAAGGGAGTCCGGCGATAGGTGTCTCGAACGGTGGCTCAGCGGCGATCAGCACAGGCGACTCATCGGACGCCGTGCGCGACGGATCAAGGCAAAACCAACCGTCCGCCGCGAAAGGTCCAGACCGCGAATAGGGATCCCCGCATCTCCACGGTCGTTGCCCCCTGAAGGTCGGTTCGCAAGAAATGGATGCTGCTCGCCTCCGGCTGCGGAACGGCGGCAACGCTAGGGTTTTCGCGGGGGCCGGACCCCGGAGCGACCACCACGATCCGTGGCGCTACTTTCTGCAGCAGGTCACTCGCGGCCGAAGTCATCGTCTCGCCATCGGTCGCGAAGACCAGGCTTCGCACGTCCACGCCGGCGTGGAGGAGCGGCTGCGCTGCCGGGCCGGACAGGCCCTCGGCCACCAGCGCTGAACCTTCGTGATTCACGATCCGAAAGCTCAGGGGCGGATCGCCGGCACTCGCACCTCCCCGCGTTCCTGAAGGAAGCCCGAAAACCTCGAAGAGGGTTGAGCCTAGCCGGAGACTCTCACCGGGCCGAACCTCGCGCTCTGCGGTGCCGCGTCGGCGGGCTTCTTCCCAAAGGCGCTGCCAGGCCACCGACGTGGAATCATTGTTGGGCTGAGCCGCCAAAATGGCTGGATACCAGATTTCGGCGACCGCGAAGTTTTGGAGGATGGACTCGAAGCCGTCGAGGTTGCCGCTCGGGATCACGGCCACTTCAAGACGCTTGACTCGCCGGGACCACAAGTAGGGCGAGACGATGTTTTCTCCGGGATCCCAGCGCTTGGCGGGCGCGAAGGCCGCAAGTCTGGCAGGTCCGGCGCCGCCGGCCCCGATCAAGACCGCCAGTCGCCCCGGAAGGACC
>DATDGR010000058.1:0-17536 GCA_036521995.1 Terriglobia bacterium
GCATCCCAATTCTCGAAGATTGCGCCCAGGCATTTGGTGCGACCTACAAGGGTCGCGCCGCCGGCTCCATCGGAAAGGCAGGCACTTATAGCTTCAACGTCTACAAGACGATTACCTCAGGCGACGGCGGCATGGTCGTGACCAATGACGAGGAGGTTTACCGGCGCGCTTTCGCCTTTCACGATCAGGGGCACTCCCCACTTCGCACCGGGGTCGAGATCGGAGAGCGCCCGTTCTTCGGCCTTGATTTTCGCTTCACGGAGCTGCAGGCTGCTGTGCTGGTCGCGCAGTTCCGCAAGCTTCCGCAGTTGCTGGAACGGCTGCGCGCCAATAAGAGACGCTACAAAGAGCTGATCAGTGATCTGCCGGCACTCCAGTTCCGCGAGATCACGGATGAACACGGTGAGTGCGCCACGATGCTGACTTTGACGCTGCCGAGTGCGGACATCGCCCAGAGCATCGCCTCGGAGCTGGGAACGAAGGTGGTGGCGAGGGCTGGCTGGCACGTTTACAGCAACATGGAACAACTGATGAAGTTGCGAACAGCCACGGTGGTGCAATGTCCTTTCACGTGCTTCGGTAACTATGCCGGCGAAAACCGGGAGATTCACTACTGGCCAGGAATGCTGCCGAAAACGGACGCTTTGTTGGAGCGCTCGCTCAACATCAGCATCGGAGTGTCTGATCCTGGGCTCAGTTCGGGTTTCGGCGTGACACTTCGTGACAATTTAGAGGCGGTGGAACGGCACGCCGCCAAGTTTCGCAAGGTGGCCGAGAAGTATTTGAATTGACCGCCCTCGAATTCGGGCCACCGCAGGCCACCCCATCAAGGGTGGAGCAGAATCTTTCCGAAGAGGTTGCGGTCTTCCATCTTCGTCTGGGCAGCGGCGGCCTCGCTCAACAGGAAGACGGAGTCGATTACAGCCCGCACTTTTCGCTGTCCGATGAATTTCAGTACCTCGAGCAGCTCACCCTTGCCGCCCATGAATGATCCCAGCAGCGTTCGCTGGCGGCCGAAGAGCAGCCGCAAATTGAGCTTCGCTTCCTCACCTGAAGTAGTGCCGCAGGTGACAAATCGGCCGTAAGTGGCGAGCGAGTCGAAGCAATCCTCCCAGACCGCCGTGCCCACGTGGTCCATCACCACATCCACGCCACGCCCGCCGGTGAGTCGCTTCACTTCCTGAGCAATCGATTGCTTGCGATGGTTGATCACCTTGTCGGCCCCGAGTTCCCGGGCCTTCTCAAGCTTGGCGTCAGTCCCGGCCACCGCGATCACCCGTGCCGACATCAGCTTCGCAACCTGGATGGCGACGCTTCCCACTCCCGATCCGGCCGCGATCACCAGCACGTCTTCGCCTGGCCGAAGCTGTGCGCGGGTCATCAGCATGTGCCAGGCCGTCACGGAGACCAGCGGCACGGCCGCGGCCTCATCGAAGTTCAAATCGCCCGGAATCGGGATCACGTTCATCTCCGGCGATTTCACGTACTCGGCATAACCGCCGTCCACCATCGCGCCGAACAGAGTGTAGCTGCGGCAGGCGCTGTCGAGACCTTTGAAGCACTGCTCGCACTGGCCGCAACTGATGCCGGGCGAAAGCAGCACGCGGTCGCCGGGCTTCAGGCGATGGACGAGACTGCCCACTGCCGCCACCTGGCCGGAGATGTCGCTGCCCACGATGCGCGGCATGGGCAACTTCCAGCTCGACACGCCCTTGCGGAGCCATAGATCGAGGTGGTTGAGAGCGCAGGCGTGCACCTTCACCAGCACCTCGTTGGCTTCGATCTTGGGATCGGGCGCGTCTTCGTATTTGAGGACATCGATGCTTCCGTGTTCATGAAAGCGAACGGCCTTCATCTTCTCCTCCTCGCGAAGACGGTAATGCTTCGCGCATTCGCGTCAGACTGATTTCCGTGGATCGAAGAAAGCGTGCTCTCGCGAAGGCACCAAGGCGCAAAGCCCTATGCGGAGACGCCTTCGCCGGTCAGGCCACAGGGTTCAATTGACTCCCGTCCAGACCCGAGTCTAACCTAATCACTGTACGCCATGGACATCTTCGAAGAAATCGCCCGGCTTCGCAAAGCCGGCCGCAAGGCCGCGCTCGCGACCATTATCAACGTGCAAGGATCGGTGCCGAGCTACGAGACCTCGAAGCTGCTGATCCGCGATGATGGCTCGATCGTGGGCACGGTGGGCGGCGGCTGCGTCGAGGCGGACGTCTGGTCGGCCGCTCAGGACGTGATGCGTGAAGAGAAGCCGCGCCGGTTGCACTTCAATCTCAATCAGAACCCGGAATACGACGAGGGCCTGGTCTGCGGCGGGTCGCTCGACATCTTCATCGAGCCCATTCTGGCTACGCCCACGCTGTATCTGTTCGGCGGCGGCCACGTCTCGCTTTCGATCTCCAAGGTGGCCAGCGTAGCCGGATTCGAGACCGTTATTGTTGATGATCGCCCCGCCTTTGCCAACCCGGAGCGCTTTCCCGAGGCCCTGGAGACCCGCGCCGGACCTTGGGAGCAGACCTTCCCGGTGCTGCGCCTTACGGATTTCTCTTATATCGTGATCGCCACGCGCGGCCACAAGGCGGACCTCACCTGCCTGCGCTGGGCGCTCAGCACGCCGGCGCGATTCATCGGCATGATCGGCAGCCGACGAAAGTTCATCGAGTTCTCCAAGGTGCTCGAGGCCGAGGGCGCGACCCCCGATCAGCTTGACCGCGTCCACTCCCCCGTTGGGCTCGACATCGGAGCCCTGACGCCGCAGGAGATTGCGGTCTCGGTGGTGGCGGAGATGATCGCCGTGCGGCGCAACACGGCGTCCTCGGTTCCAGCCCTCGCCTACCACCCCAAGGTTCATCAGCCGTCATGACAGCCGGCCTGGTTCTCGCGGCCGGCGAATCGTCCCGCATGGGCCGCGATAAGGCCCTGCTCTTCTATCGCGGCCGCACCTTCCTCGAGACGGTCATCGCCACACTGCATGAAGCCGGGATCCATCGTGTGGCGGTTGTGCTGGGTCATCACGCCCAAGCCATTCAGCAGGCCGTGAATCTGGCTGGAGTCGAGGTGGTCACAAATTGTGACTATCTTTGCGGCCAGACATCATCTTTGCAGGCCGGACTCGCGGCGCTCGTGGGGTCGCCGGCAGAAGCCGAAACTCTCGATGCGATCGTGCTCTGTCTCGTCGACCATCCTGCCTTCGCGCCCGCGACGGTCTCGGCTTTGCTCGACGCCTTCGTGCGCTCTCAAGCTCCGGTCATCATACCGACCTACGGCGGTCGCCGCGGCCATCCGGTCCTGATCGCACGGTCTCTCTTCGAGCCCCTCCGGGCTCTCCGCCCAAACCAAGGCGCCAATACCGCAATCCGCGCCTGGCGCCACCAAACCGAACTCCTCGAAGTCGCTGACCCGGGCGTTCTGGTTGATGTGGACGACCCCGAAGCCTACCGCCAGTTGAGCCAGTTGGATTAGATCGTCGCCATGGCGAGCGTGGGTGGCGCATACATGGTCTTGTGATGTATGTGATCAAGGCGTCCTGTCCATCGGCGGAATTGGCGGTAGGCACGGCGATTGTGGGTGGCGCATACATCGTCTTGTATGTATGCGCCCTGCTCGAACACGAGCAACGGGACGCCCAACGACAAGCTGCCGGCGAGCCCGCCGGGAGACTGGCCGTGGTCCGGTTGGCGGTTTTACTGCCTGGAAGACTCTTCGCGGGTGGCGCATACATCGTTCTGTATGTATGCGCCTTGCTCGAACAACGGGACGCCCAACAGGGCGGCGACATGGCAAAACGATGTCGCCGCCACCCTCCGGCGAACAAAACGGGACGCCCAACGACGGCGACATGGCAATACGATGTCGTCGCCACCCCGATTTGACGCGGGACCGCTCATGCTATACGCTACTATTGAGTAAACTGATGGCCTCGGTTCCCGGCTCTGGAAATCGGCTGCCGGTCGCTGACCGACGTCCAGAGTTGATCCGGGCTTCATAGATCGGCGGCAGAACGTGAATTTCAGCTCCAGCAGGCTGCGGAGAAGGCTTAACAGGCACTGGGGTACGAGGTCGGCCAGGCCACCTGCGCTGGGGCCCCCCCCCGGGGGGGTATGATATATTCCGCTCGGACCCAAACTGTTAAGCTATTGTTGCAATTAAGCTTAAGTGAGGAGTTGCGGGAAAACGCTCCAATGTTATTTTCAAGCGAACCCAACCTTGTAACAGACACATTATAAACAGATAACAAGCACAAGCAGGGCAAAAGGACGAAAGCAAAACAAACCCAAACGAACCCGAGTTTCAGCCTCAAATGACCACGGTAAATTTTTCAAGTCATTTAGAATCAGCGAGCGGCCGTGGAGATTGGAAAAAACGAACCCGAAACGAACCCAAAACGAACCTGAGCTTGGCCGGCGACTCGAGAAATAAGTGATTTAGAATCAGCAGAGCCTTGCGAGGTTGAGAAAACAAACCCGAACCAAGACCCAACGGAGCCGGATTGGCGATCGGCCCAAGGTCAGTTTAGTCGCGGCCAGGGATTGCTGATCAGACGTGATCAGGGGGTTGTGGCGTCCTCAGTCGCCCACGGAAAATCCGGAGTTCCCTGACTGAATGAGGGCTAGACGAGGAAGATGATCACGGCGGGAGCGCCCGGAGCGGCCGATTCCGCTCCTCCCCGATTCGCCGTGCTAAAATGCAGGCCACACAAAGAACACCCGGCTGCTCTGAGGAGACGCTTCGTGAAGCGCTACGGCGATCATCGCTTTCCCGGCAAACTGTTCGTCGTAGAAGGCATCGACGGCTCCGGCAAGTCGACCCAGGTTTCTCTTCTGAACCAATGGCTCCGCGCCGAGGGCTACGGCGTGGTCTTCAGCGAGTGGAACTCCTCCCCGCTCGTTCGTGACATCACGAAGCGCGGCAAGAAGAAGCAAATCCTGACGCCGGCCACCTTCAGTCTGATCCATGCCACAGACTTCGCCGACCGCATGGAGCGCAACATCATGCCGCTATTGAAGGCCGGCGCCGTGGTGCTTTGCGATCGTTACATTTTTACGGCTTTCGCGCGCGATGTGGCGCGAGGCATGGATCCCAACTGGGTACGCGAACTTTACAGTTTTGCGCCCAAACCCACCGTCGCCTTCTATTACCGCGTTCCGCTTGAGGTAGCCATCAGCCGGATTACGCACGGCCGCAACGGTTTCAAGCATTATGAGGCGGGGTTAGACCTGGGCCTCAGCGACGACTCCAATGAGAGCTTCAAGCTCTTTCAGGGCCGCATCCTCAACGAGTACGAGAAGATGATCTCCGAGTTCGATATCACCGTGATCGATGCCACGCTGCCCATCGAGAATCAGCAAGCCCAGATGAGGCAGATCGTTAAAGCCCGGCTCACCCAGGCCCGCCGGCTGCGAGTGGCTCCATGATGATGAAGACGGATGGCGCCATGAGAGAAACCTACGGATCGATTCTGCCCGGGATGGACCTTGGAGAACTGCCGGGGAAGATCATCGTGATTGAAGGCACGGACGGGGTCGGCCGCTCCACCCAGATCTCCATGCTCAAGCCCTGGCTCGAGCAGCAAGGCCGCGCCGTGGTCGACACGGGCATGACGCGGTCGGAGCTGGCTGGCAAAGGCATCAAGCAGGCCAAAGAAGGGCACACCCTGGGCCGTATCACGCTGACGCTTTTCTATGCCACCGACTTCGCCGACCGCCTCGAACGGGAGATCATACCGGCGCTGCGGGCGGGGTTCGTGGTTCTCACGGACCGCTATATCTATTCCCTGATGGCGCGCGCTCTGGTGCGCGAGCTGGACGCTGCCTGGGTGCGCAATCTCTATAGCTTCGCCCTGAAGCCTGACGCCGTTTTCTATTTGCGCATCGGCGTCGAAGATCTGGTTCCGCGGGTGGTTTTCTCGACCGGGTTCGATTACTGGGAAAGCGGCATGGACCTGCACCCGAGCGAGGACATGTACGAGAGCTTTCGCAAGTATCAAGCCCACCTGCTCGCTCATTTCGACAAGTTGGCGGAGGAATACAACTTCGAAGTCATCGATGCCACCGAGGACGTGCGCTCGATTTTCGAGGAGTTGAAGAAAAGAATCTCGCGAGTGCTCCGAGGCGAAGAGGAGCCGCTTTTCTCCATCCCGCACGCGAAGCCGGAAGGCAAGCCGCCCGCGCACTATCCAAAGGCCTCAGGCCGGAATCCCCGCCGGCACGAAGCCGTAGACAACTCGGCTCAGGGGGACGTGCCTGGCCGCGAAGCAGCCAATTGACTCACCCATTCCGCCGTTTGGCCGTACCCGGCGGACTTCAACGCTTCGCGAAGGTACTCTTCGCAGGCCTTCATCTTCGACTTGCGGAGGCTCAGCACGAGTTTCCCAACCTCAATGCCAAGCGGGAGGTCTGCTTCGAGGAAACCCCTTTGCGCCATCATTTCGATCATCGTCCCGCTCAACACTTCGAGATCATGCCAGTCGCCCAGTTTGCCTTGGAGATCGCTGAGCCATTGGACCGCCTCCGCGCTTCCGGAGACTTCGAGTTCGGCTGCCACTTCCACCAGATAGCGCAGACGCTTGGCGGCAATGCGCAAGGCATGCAGCGCGCCCGGATCGCGCCAGGATTCCGCGGCCCGAGCCTCGAAGTCCTGCCACAGCTCACTGAGCCGCTCCGAGAAGCGGGTTACGGGGTTCACGTCCCGAGCGGCTTCTGCCTCCGGCAGCGCGGGTCGCGGCCCGCTGGCCGCCCGCTCCTCAGGAACAATCATGAGGTGTGGGAATTCGGAAGACTGCGAAGCTCCGGCTTCTGCGGACCGTGCCAGCTCCTGGCGCAGGCGTACGTAAGCAGCGGCCAGGTTGAGCCGGGTGAGTTTGCGATGGGCGCGTTCGGCCGTCTTCGTCCGGAGCTTCTGGACGTAGTCGTGCGCCGTCTCCCAGGCCTGGCGACGCGCGGTCCGCTTGCGAGTCAGTATCCGCCTGATCCGAGCCGCCAGCACGTCCTGATTGCGTAAATCGCCCAGCACTGCCCGTGCGCGCCGTAAGCGGCGACGCAACTTTCGGATTTCCGGGGGGCGAGGCGTCGGATACAAGAAATCCAGTAGGGATTGCAGGCGGCGGCTCGCTACCCGCAAGTCGTGGACCGGGTGCGGAGATTCGTCGCGCAGCACTTTCGCCTCGAGCGCCACCAGGCGATTGAGCTGCCTCAGAGCAAGCCTTCTCACGCGGAGCCACACCTCCGGGCGTTCAAGCGGGTGCATGGCGGGCTCATGCTTGTGGTTCCGCTCGGTTTTCGCACGGACACCCAAATCCGTCAGGCCCGTTACGGCTGCCGCAGACCCGTCGTGCCTGTCTGGTGAATCCGGCTGATGCCCGTTCCGCGCCGCAACGTCGGCGCCCGTCGGCACCTCGATCTCTCTTCGTTTACCCATTGGGGGCTTCATTGTAGCGCCGCTCGGCAGGTCAAGCAAAGGATCGACGGATTGCATCCGGCTTGCACATCGTCCAGCGCACTATTGATCGCGGCGGGGGCGGCCTGCCCTCGCATAAGGCGCGATGGGTCCGGCGGCCAAGGCCAGCAATCGCCGCCAGCGATGGCTGAAAACGGTGCAGCGAGCCTGGACTCGCCCTCATTGGCTCGCGCAACGGAAGGTGGCGTACACAAACGGATAGTGAGGCTGGAACCAGTTGCGGAACGAGCGCCTCAACATGCGGGCGGCGGTCCGCGACGATCCGCCCTTCACCACGTAGTGCTTGCCGTCGAAGAAGTTGGCCGAGTATCCGGGATAGAAACTGAAAGGCTGAAAGCCGGGAAAGGGCGCGAAAGCGCTGGCCGTCCATTCCCAGCCGTTGCCTATCAGATCTTCGATGCCGAAGGCGCTGCGGCCGGCCGGGTAAGATCCTACCGCCACCGGATCCCAGCGCCCCAAATCGAAATTACCGCGGCCCTCGCCGGGAGGCTCCTCGCCCCAAGGGTATTCTCGCTCGCCCGGAGCTCCGTCTTTGGGGCTGCCATACGCCGCCCGATGGAACTGGGCCTCCGTCGGCAGCGCCTTCCCTTGCCAGCGCGCGTAGGCTGAGGCCTCGGCGTGACTCACGTAGACGGGCCAATCGAGCGGAAGTGGTCTTTCGTCAAACATCGTACGCCAGGACCACTCCTGGCCCCGGCCATTTCCGTTGGCAACCCAGAAACGCGGATGGCGGACAGCCTCACTCTGAAGCCATTGCCAGTCGGCGGGGCTCCACAGGCTCTTCTCGTTGTAACCGCCGGCGCGTATGAATTCCAGAAACTGGCGGTTCGTGACGTTGTAGGCGTCGATGCCGAAGCCGGGTACGTCCGTCGTAATAGCCTCGAATTCGTTATCCCAGCCGAAGCTTTCCTCACTCTCCGCCGCCGATGAGCCCCGAGACCTGCCGAGCGTGGCCACACCGGGCGGGATTTCGATCATTCTTGGGCTTACGACCCTAGCCTCCGGCTGGCGCGGCTCCGGCTGGGCGATCTTTCGCTCCAGCGGAAGCTGATGGAACATGTAGGCCAGCGTCTCAGCGTGCATCAGGCGGTGCTCGACGGCCACGTGCAGCAGCGTCGAGAGCCCAGATGAGGAACCCATCCGGGGGCGCGACAGGCATTCGTCCAGGCTGGTTCTCACCCGGTGAACGTAGGCCGTCACCTCGTCCCGCCGCGGCCAGTCGGAAGGCTGGTCCTGGGGCAAGCCGCCGTCGACCGGATCGATACCGAAAGCGAACAGGCGGTCGAACTCCGGCTGAAACGGCTCGACGCCCAATGCCGGCACGAGCAGATTCAAGTCAAAGGCTTCGAGGTGCCCGATGTAGAACACAATGCGATGCCGCTCCGCGATCGGCCGGTCATAGAGCGCCTCGGGCCGGACGATCCTGAAAAGAGCGTCCGTGCGAGCGCGCGATTCCGCGAGCTGGTGAAGCAGCTGACCCTGACGTTCAATACCCGTGACTGCTGCAGCCGTCGCCATGATGTTGATCTCCCTCTACCTTGGTCGCGTCCAGTCTCCCCGCCCCTCCAGAATCCTTTTTGCCCTTCTATTGTCTAATTGATGGTAAAGACAGGGCAACAGATTCTTCGGGATTGCCGGCCGGACGCCCCTCTAATATGGGCAGTCCGCCGCATTGGGGCTGGAAACTCCGGCGCCGTTCTCGTATGCTAGACGCTCAGAACTCGTGGAACGTTGAAAGATGGACCCGGGATCCCGGGTTTGCAGCCATCGTCATGAGCGAAGTTTCCCCTCGCGCCGCCGAGCAGAGCGAGTCCGCGCTGGTGACCGCAGCCAAGGCGGGCAATTACGACGCGTTCGAGCAGCTCGTCAACCGCTACGAGCACAAGATCTACCGCCTGGGTCTGAACATCACCGGCAACCCAGAAGACGCCGAGGACGTGCTGCAGGAAGCGTTTCTGAAGGCGTTTGAGAATCTGCCCCGGTTCCGCGAGGACTCCCGCTTCTATACCTGGATTGTGCGCATCGCCGTCAACCAGGCGCTGATGAAGCTGCGCAAGCGGCGCACCGACAGGTCGGTTTCGCTCGACGACCCCATCGAAGAAGACGGCGAAGTGATCCCGCGCGACTTCGCTGACTGGAAACCGAACCCCGAGCAGTTACTGGGGCGCACGGAGACACGCGAGGTGCTGGAGAAGGCCATTCAGGACCTTCCTCCATCCTTCCGCACCGTTTTTACGTTGCGGGACGTCGAGGGACTTTCCACCGAGGAAACGGCCGAGATGCTCGGCCTTACCATCAGCGCGGTCAAGGCCCGGCTTTTTCGAGCCCGGCTACGTCTGCGGGAGGAGCTCAGCAAGGTTTTCAAGCGAGGCTAGACTTTGAACTGCAGGGATGTTTTTCGGGAAATCTCGAACTATGTAGACGGGGACCTTGATGCGGAGCTGAAACGGGCTATCGAAGCTCACGCCTGCGGCTGCCACCATTGCGAAGTGGTGGTGGATACCACCCGCAAGACTATAGAGCTCTACTGCGACGGGCGCCTCTTCGCCATTCCCCTTCACGTCCGCCAGCGGCTACACGCCACGCTGCGGCAGAAGTGCCAGGGGAAGCTGAGTTAGGGCGGCATCGCGGGCCCAACTCTCATTGAGGGCGTCGATTTCGCCCTCTGCCAGCAGATCCCATTTTTCCCTCTAGACTGCGAATCTCGACCGCCCCAGTCCCCAAGCCCTCCGGCACTTGGCCGAATGGGCTATAATTTTGACCAGGAGCTTAATCAACCATGCGACAAGCAGTGATCTTATCGGCGGTGCGGACGCCGATCGGCAAATTTCTGGGCTCCCTGGCTCCGTTATCGGCACCTGAGTTGGGAGCCGTGGTGGTGCGGGAAGCCGTCAAGCGCGCCGGCATCGAACCTAGTCAAGTGGACGAGATCATTATGGGCAACGTGGTCTCAGCCGGAGTCGGACAGAACCCGGCCCGGCAAGCCGGACTCAAGGGTGGGCTCGACAACCGCGTGGCTGCGCTGACGATCAATAAGGTCTGCGGCTCAGGCCTGAAGGCGGTGGGTCTGGCGGCGCAGGGCATTCAGTTAAGCGACGTTGAGACTGTGGTGGCGGGAGGCATGGAGTCCATGAGCAACGCGCCTTACCTGCTGCCTCAGTTGCGGCAGGGCTACCGGCTGGGTCACGCCAAGGTGCTCGACGCCATGATTCAGGACGGCCTGTGGGACGCCTATAACGACTTCCACATGGGCATGACAGCCGAGCTCGTGGCCGAAAAATACAGGATTTCGCGCGAGCGCCAGGACGCCTACGCGGTGGAGAGTCACCGGCGCGCTCTCGACGCCATCAAGAGCTGCCGCTTCAGCCAGGAGATTGTTCCCGTACCCATTCCGCAGCGCAAGGGCGATCCGGTGCTGTTTTCTATAGACGAATCCCCGCGCGCGGACACGACGCTCGACGCGCTGGCCACGCTGAAGCCGGCCTTCAAGCCGGACGGCACGGTTACAGCCGGAAACGCTCCGGGCACAAATGACGGCGCCGCCGCCCTGGTGGTGACATCCCGCGAGAAGGCCCGCGAATGGGGCAAGAAACCGATGGCGAGCATTGTCGGCCAGGCGGTAAGCGGCGTCGATCCGAAGTGGGTGATGATGGCGCCAGTGGAGGCGGTGCGGAAACTCACGGCCAAGCTCGGCTGGAAGGTCGAAGACGTTGATCTGGTTGAGTTGAATGAAGCCTTCTCCGTGCAGGCTCTGGCCGTGATCCAAGAACTTGGCGTCGATCCCGAAAAGACCAACGTCAACGGCGGCGCGGTTGCGCTGGGACATCCGATAGGAGCCTCCGGCGCGCGTGTGTTGGTCACGCTACTGCATGAGATGAGCCGCCGGGACGCAGAGCGCGGGATCGCAGCACTTTGCCTGGGCGGCGGAAACGCTGTGGCGCTGGCGGTCGAGCGGGGATAAACGGATGTGTTGCAAGAACATGAGAGGGAGCTGTTACGCTTGAGAGGCTATGGCAGAACTCCAGCGTCCGGGTGCCCGTCACTCGCCCGCAATGTTGCCGAGGACCGTGCAGTTCCCGGTTGACTGCTCGTGCCGACCTTCTGCCGATGATAGCAGCAATTCCTTTTTTCGGTCCTCGCCTACCGTAACGGGAATTCCCGATCAACAGACGGGCTTTGCACAATTGCCAGAAACAGAGCGGGGGGCGTGGACAACGCCCCCACCCCGTCTGCTAACCGTCGCGGTCCAACCGTTAACCGGTCAGGAGGACACCTAACGAGAAACGGGAACCGCTTGGTCTCGCAGCTTAGAAACTCGACCGCTTCACCGTTCACCGGCAGCCACCGCCGGATCGAATCACTTACGCATCAAGCCGACGCCGACGTCTTCGGGCAAGACTCCGCTCATGAAACAAGTGAGAGTCGTAAACCTGTTAGACGGAAAATCTGGGAATTTCTTCCGTCAATGAAATTGCCAAGACCGTTTTCCGTGGAGGGCATCCGTTCGCCTGCCATCTTCATGAGACCCGTAGAGCCACGCTTTCGGATACACTGGCATACCCGAGGGCGAAGATGCTGCTACAGAAACTCGACCGATGGCCGCGCGGCGCGCCCCCTAACGCGACTCTTTGCCTTCTGATCGCGACGATGGGCGTCGTCCCCGCATTCGGCGGCGCCACCCGCTCGGTCACGGACGAGACTGGCCGCCGGGTCGACGTCCCGGTTCACCCGGCGCGGATCGTGTCGCTCGCTCCAAGCATCACGGAAACGCTATACGCTCTTGGCCTCGGGAGCAAGATCGTGGGTGACACCGACTACTGCGACTATCCCGCAGAGGCTAAGCAGAAGCCTCACGTCGGCGCCATCCTGAACCCGAGCCTGGAAAAGATTGTCGATCTCAAACCGGACTTGGTCCTCGGAATCGCGGAGGGCAACCGCCGCGAGACCGCCGACCAGTTGGCGCGGCTCGGAATTCCGCTCTACGGGCTCTCGGACCGCAGCGTGGAAGACGTGCTGCGATCCATCCGCGACCTCGGCGGCCTGCTCGACCATGGGCCCGAGGCCGAGACGCTGGCTTCGAGCCTCGAGCAGCGCCTGCAGAACGTCGAACGCCGTGGGGCCGGCGACCCCAAGCCGCGGGTCTTGTTCGTCACCTGGTATCAGCCGCTGATCACCATCGGCCCTCAAAACTTTGTGGCCGATGTGATCCGGCGCGCCGGCGGAGCCTCCATCTCCAGCGACCTCTCCGGCGAGTGGCCGCGCCTGAGTCTCGAGGTGGTCCTGGCGCGCAACCCGGACGTGATCTTGTTGCCGCGCTCGCAGTCTTATTCCCCGTCGCTCGACGAGTTCCGGCGCCTTCCCGGTTGGCGCGATCTGGCTGCCGTCAAGGCGGGGCGCGTTTACTGGGTGTCGGACACGATCATTCGCCCCTGTCCCCGCTTGATCGATGCACTGGAAGAAGTGGCCAGTCTTCTGCACCCAGCAAAGCAAGGAACGGGGAGTGGGGAGTCGGGAACCGGGAAGAACTCATCCCTCGGTCTCGTGGAGAGCCGCTGATGGCTCTTCCCGCCACTCGCCGCAACGTGATCGCCGTGGCCAGCGGCTTAAGCCTCCTGCTCTTGGTGGCTGGCCTCGCTTCTCTGACGCTAGGCGGCGTTCACCTCTCACTTTCCGAAGCTTGGTCCGGCCTCAAAGGTAATGGAACTGACCCCGAGTCCCTCACCATCGTTCGGGATCTGCGTTTGCCGCGCATCCTGCTGGCCGCGCTGGTGGGTGCGGCGCTGGCGGTCTCGGGCACCGTGCTGCAGGCGCTGCTGCGGAATCCGCTGGCGGATCCCTATGTGCTCGGCATTTCGAGCGGAGCGGCCCTCGGAGAGATTCTCGCCCTGTGGCTTGGCGGCCTGTGGGCGGCAGCCGCGCCCGCGGTGGCCTTCGCCGGGGCGCTCGCCACCACCGCCTGGGTCTACGTGCTCGGGCGGCGCGGCGGCAGGCTCGCCAGTTATACCCTGGTCTTGGCCGGAGTGGTCACGGCTTCCTTCCTTTCGGCGGTCATTCTCTTCGTGCTTACCCTGCTGTCGACCCGCGACGTGCGCGGCACCGCCTTCTGGCTCATGGGCGACCTCAGCGTGGTGACTAACGCCCGGATCAGCATCCTGACGCCCGCTATTGTGCTCGCGATTCTGGCTCTCTACGCTTTCGCCAAGGACCTGAACGTCCTGCTGCTCGGCGACGTCGAGGCGGCGCACCTGGGCGTTCCGGTGGCGCGGGTCGAGACCATGGTGTTTGTCCTGGCTTCGCTGCTGACCGGCCTGGCCGTCTCGGTAAGCGGCGCTATCGGCTATCTCGGACTGCTGGTACCGCACCTGGGGCGCATGACAGTGGGCAGCGATCATCGTCTGCTGTTGCCCGCCGCCGCCCTCGGAGGGGCCACGATCCTTATCCTCGCCGACACGCTGGCTCGAACGGTGGTCGCGCCGCTCGAACTCCCGGTGGGAGCCGTCACCGCCGTGGCCGGAGCGCCGGTGTTCATCTACCTTCTGCGACGCGCCACCGGTTAGAGTGGTCACCCGACAACGTGATGGCTGCTTCAATCTCCAAATCATGCCCGGGCCTCGTGGTCGAAGGCGTCGCCTTCAGCTACGCGCACTTTGATCTGCGTCCGGTGAGCTTCGAGGCCTTGCCCGGCCAACTCGTGGCGTTGATCGGCCCGAACGGTTCCGGGAAATCAACCGTGCTGGAGATCGCGAGCGGCCACCTGAAGCCGGCCCGTGGCCGAGTGCTCCTGGACGGCGAGGACCTGCACGTTCTGCCGCCGGCCGGCCGGGCGCGGCGCGTGGGCCTGGCACGGCAGGACACTCCCCTGCTGTTTCCCTTCACCGTGCGCGAATTTGTGCGGCAAGGGCGGCATCCGTACGCCGGGCGGCATCTGTTTGAGACCCGCGAGGACGAGAAGTGGGTGGACTGGGCGGTGGACCAGGCCCGCATGAACCAGCTCGCCGACCGCCGCGTAACCGAGATCAGCGGCGGCGAGTTTCAGCGGGCTGTGCTGGCGCGCGCGCTTGCCCAACGGCCTCGACTCCTTCTACTGGATGAGCCCACCGCCAACCTCGACATCGGTTATCAGATCGAGGTGCTCACTTTGCTGCGCCGCCTGGCGGCCGCCGAAGGCCTGATCGTGCTGGTGGTCACGCATGAGATCAACCTGGCCTCCGAGACGGCGGATCGAATCCTGCTGCTCGAGGGCGGCCGCGCGATCCGGCAAGGCTCGCCCGACGCGGTCTTGGAGGCCGAGGAGCTTAGCCGCATCTTTCGCACGCCCGTGGCCGTTGACCGCAACCCCTCGAGCGGGCGCCCCCGCGTCACCTGGGTGACGCCGGCAGGGGCTGAGCCTTGACTTCGGAGTGACACCGGCACTGGCGCTGCCACCTCGATGCGGGCGCGCACACCGGGGATAATGCTAAGATCGCGCGCGGAGGCCCGCCGCGCGCCCATGACGAACCCGCCGTCCACGCCGTTTCCAGCCAGCATCCACCCTTCCCAGGCCGAGCGTCCCCTGGTGCTGGCGCTCGACGCCGGCACCTCCTCGGTTCGCGCCCTGCTCTACGACGCGCTGGGGCGCGCCGTCGAGGGCGTGGAGAACCACACCCCTTACCAGATGCGGACCACGCCGGACGGCGGCGTCGAGATGGACGCGGACGAGCTGGTCGCGATCACTTGCCGCAATCTCGACCCGGTCCTCGAGAGGGCGGGCAAGCTGGTCCAGGACACCTGCGGCGTCGCCTGTTGCACCTTCTGGCACAGCTTGCTCGGCGTAGGCCCGGACGGCAAGGCCGTGACTCCGATCTACAACTGGAACGACACCCGCAGCCGTGAAGACGCCGCTGACCTCGCCGCGCGCCTGGGGGTGGAATGGGTGCACGCGCGCACCGGAGCCGTGCCGCACGCCAGCTACTATCCGGCCAAGCTGCTCTGGTTGCGAAGGACTAGGCTATCAGAGTATACTCGTGTAGCCCGCTGGATGTCTTTCGGGGAATACCTGCACCTGCGCCTGTTCGGGCGCACGATGGCGAGCGTTTCCATGGCCTCGGGAACCGGCCTTCTCAACGCCGGCACCTGCCTGTGGGATCACGAACTGCTGCGGCATCTGGACCTCGAGCCCGGCCGCCTTTCTCCTCTCGCCCAGGACCACGACGTGCTGACGGGCCTGGGCGCTGAATACGCCGCCCGCTGGCCCGCGCTCGCGCGCCTGCCCTGGCTGCCCGCCGTGGGTGACGGCGCCTGCAGCAACATCGGTTCCGGATGTGTCACCCGGGACGGGATAGCGCTGATGATCGGCACTTCCGGAGCCCTGCGCGTCTGCTTTCAGGCGGATCAGGTCACGATCCCGCCCGGCCTGTGGTGTTATCGCGCCAACCGCCGCTACCTTCTGCTCGGCGGAGCCCTTTCGAACGCTGGCGACGTCTATGCCTGGTGCCAGAATACGCTGCGCCTCGGGCAGGAAGGGCTCGAAGAGGAGCTGGCCGCCAGGGTTCCTGACGCGCATGGCCTCACGGTGCTGCCGTTCTTTTCGGGCGAGCGCAGCACAGGATGGGCCGATCACGCCCGGGCCGCCGTGACCGGGATGACCCTGAACACGCATCCCATCGACATGCTGCGGGCGGCCCTGGAGTCGGTGGCCTATCGCTTTGCGGCGATTCATGACCTGATCGCTCGTGAAGTCCCGGGCGGCAAGCGGATCATCGCCAGCGGCGGCGGCATCATTCACTCTCCCGCCTGGGTCCAGATCATGGCGGACGTGCTCGGCGCGCCGGTGAACGCCTCCGCGGTGCCGGAAGCGTCGAGCCGGGGTGCCGCTCTGCTGGCCCTCCAGTCCCTAGGATTCCTGGCCGACCTTGAGGCGGTGCCGGTCCCGCTCGGCCGGGTTTATGAGCCTGATCGAGCGCACCGTGAGACCTACGATTGGGCCCGGCAGCGCCAGGAGGCCCTCTACCGGCGGCTGATTTCCAATAGCCTCGCTCCCGCGTGAGAGCCGCACCTGAATGTTGACGTTTCGACTTAATATATTCATTCTGCGTTACTTATAAGGCTGTTCTGGGCCATCCACGAAATAATCGGGATAAAAAGCCGCCAAACTCGGTGGTTGGGTTGAAAATTCAGCCCCTTTTTTTGACTTAACAGTCCTCTTATCAACAAGTCGCTGGGTTTATGCCCTTAATCCATTCCATATCAACAACATGCTGGGTTTTCGCAAATTCCAAAAATAGTAAGTTGTTTAGTTTCTGCAAGTCGCTGGGTTCGTTCGTGCATAATTCGATTTTTTCCAGACCGCCGGTCGGCCAAATATTATCTCAAAGAATATAAAGCACTTCGTCGAAGAGAAGACCGTCGACCATCTGCCCCCTCCGCGGTGAGCCTGGCTGCGGAAGAATCCTCGGACCTGTCATCCCGAGCAACGCGAAGGATCTGCTTTGTGCATTTTCAATAAGCGGCACTGATTTCACAAATAAAGCCCTCCCCGCCTCCTGCCTCGGTTGGCCGGACAGGGTGATGATGCGGCGCCGGAGTTCGGCGCTCAAGTCAATTCTTGGTCAATTTATCCGGCGGGGCCGGCGAAGAGCGCGAAAAGGCACTCGGTCAAATCGTATTGCAATCGTCCAGTCGGTGCACTACACTGTAGTGCATGAAAACAGAAGTGTATAGCTGGCGTTTGTCCTGGGAAGTGAAGTCGGACCTGGAACGGGAGGCGCGGGTCCGCAAGGTGCCCATTTCGTCCATCCTTGACCTGGCCGTCCGGGATTGGCTGAAGAAAAGCGACGGGGATGCCGGGGGGACAGAGGCGCAACGCAGACTTCACGCCGCCGCCGCGCGTTGCCTCGGAGTTCTGGCAGGCCGCAACCCTCGCCGGGCCGAGACGGCGCGCGCCGCCATCCGCCAACGGCTGGGGCGGCGCTACGCCCGCTAACGCGCTCATCGATACGGGCGCCATCCTGGCTCTGCTGGACCGCACCGATCGATGGCACGATCCCTGCGTCAACGCCTTCCGGCAGCTCCGTCTTCCCCTCCTCACCTCCGGGGCTGT
>DATDGR010000059.1:0-27362 GCA_036521995.1 Terriglobia bacterium
GCCGCGCGGCAAAGCCAGCACTCTAGCCTACGACGAGTCCTTGACCCGGCACTGCGATCCCCGGCGCCGCCAGCCGCCCGACCGGGTGCTGCGGCGTCTGGAGAAGCGGGGCCGCATCCAGGTGCCCGCCACCTTCGAGGAATTTCAGAAGCTGGTGCAGACGGCGCTGGGGACGGACCCGGACGTGGACCCTCGCCCTTCGCCAGGCTCAGGGCAGGCTTTGCGCGGGGGTGACGCCCGAAAACCAGGAGCGGGCGGCCCGACGGGCACGGGCGGCCCACCGAACACTGTCGATTGGCGGGTCGCCGGCCCTTCCAAGGCCCGTGGGAATTCACCCTCCGGCGCGCCTGAAGGCGTCGGGGAGCGCGACGCGAGCCTGCGCGGGGTGGCCCAGGCCCTGTGGGCGCGCCTGCATTACGGCCGGGAGCGGGAAGACCAGGTGGCTAGCCTACTGGAGGCTTCCCTCGCCTGGGACACGCCCCGCATGTGCCAGCTGTGGCCGAAGCTGCTCAAGGCCGAATACGCCTTCGACAACATCTTCGACCTGCAGTTCCGGCACGGCGCCGAGGCCCGCTTCGTGAGGCCGGCGTCGGCGCTCGCCTCGGGCGGGTCGGAATCGGACGGGCCGAACGCGGCCGGGACAGAATCAGGCGCGACGGAACCGGAAGCAGAATCGGAAGAGTGGCCAGTGGAGGCGGAAGAGCGGCCAGCGGAGGCGGAGGAAGTGCGGCAGGCGGTCGAGATCTGGTTCGACGCCGTTCGCGACGCCCTGACCGGCGGCATGGCGGGCCAGCACAAGTCGCTGGTGGCGCTTTACGAGCTGGCGGTGGACCGGTTCGGGATTCGCTACGAGTTTCTGGAGTGGCGGCCGACGCTGAGCCCGAATCAATGGACCGAGCGCAAGCAGCGGCCCGAGTGGCAGGTGCGGGTGCTGACGGTGGACGGCAAGGCCTGGGCCAAACTGGAGGACGGGCGCATCGTGGAGGCGAGAGAGCAGTAATGGTAGCCACGGCGAGCGTCTTTCTCGCCGCGAAGGCCCACGACGAGACAAAACGCTCCTCGTGGGGCTACCACTTGAGGCCAAACGGTGTCTACTAAGATGAGGAACAGATTTTGCCAAGTTCGAAAGGAGGCCTATGCTGGCCCACAAACTGTACGCTCACGTTCGCCGCCTCACCGGCACGCTGATCTTCATGTTCGCAGCTCTCGCGCTGATCTCGATGGCGGCCGAGGCCCGGGGTCAATCGAATCCAGCTGCCACGGCCACCGTCACCTCCACCCTGAACGACCAGAAGGAAATGGCGGTGACGGTCTACAACCAGAACCGGGCGCTGGTGCGCGACGTCCGGCGGATCGATCTGCCGGCCGGCGAGCTCGATCTGCGTTTCATGGACATCGCCGCCAAGATCAACCCGGCCACGGTGCACATTGTTTCCCAGACGGCGCCGACGGAACTGGTGGTGCTGGAGCAGAACTACGAATACGATCTGCTCAACCCGGACAAGCTGCTCGACAAGTACGTGGGCCGCGAGGTGACGCTGGTCCGCTTTCAATTGGACAACAACACATCGCGCGAGGTGGAGATCAAGGCTACACTGCTAGCCGATAACGAAAACAAACCCGTCTGGAAAGTGGGCGACCAGATTGTGACCGGCATCGGCCACGACCGCATTATCTTTCCCGACCTGCCGGCCAACCTTTACAGCAAGCCTACGCTGATCTGGCTGCTTTCGAATCGCCACGCCGGGCCGCAGACGCTGGAGGCCTCTTATCTGACCGACGACATGAACTGGAACGCCGACTACGTTCTGACCCTGGCCAGCACCGAGAAGTCGGCCGATCTGAACGGCTGGGTCACGGTGGTGAACAACTCCGGCACCGATTTTCGCAACGCCCAGCTTCAGTTGGTGGCCGGAGCGCTCAACGTGGTCAGAGGGGTCGCCGGGGGCGTCCCTGGTGCGGTGATGATGAAGGCGATGCCTCCGCCGCCGGCGCCCCAGTTCGCGCAGGAGAACATCTCCGAATACCATCTTTATACCCTTGACCGCCGCACCACCCTCCAGAACAACGAAAGCAAACAGATCAGCCTGCTGGAGGCCGCCAATTTTCCGATCGAGAAGCACTACCAGGTGAGCGGGCAGAGCTACTACTACCAGAACGCCATGGCGCCGGGCGAGCCGGCCAAGGATGCGGTGGAAGTGCATCTGAAGTTCAAGAACTCGCAGTCCAATTCACTGGGCATGCCGCTGCCGGCAGGGACCGTGCGGGTTTACCAGTCGGACTCGCGGGGCCAGATGCAGTTCGTGGGCGAGGACCACATCGACCACACGCCTATAGACGAAAGGCTTGACCTGCACATCGGCAACGCCTTCGACATCGTGGAGGAACGCAAGCAGACCGACTACCAGAGGATCGACCGCCACACCACGGAGGCGGCCTTCGAGATCAAGCTGCGAAACCACAAGTCCACGCCGGTGACGGTGGAGGTGAACGAGCCTATTGGCGGCGACTGGACCATGCTGGAATCGAGCTTCAAGTATGAGAAGACCTCCGCCACTTCGGCGCGCTTCATGGTGCCCGTGCCTGCGAACGGCGAGGCGGTACTGACGTATCGAGTGCGGGTCAGGTGGTGAGGGGAGTCCGTTTAGAGAATCAGCATGCAGTCGCCGTAGCTGTAGAAGCGATAGCGCTCGTCGACGGCGTGCCGGTAGGCCTGAAGAATGAAATCGCGGCCGGCGAAGGCCGACACCAGCATGAGCAAGGTGGAGCGGGGCAGGTGAAAGTTGGTGAGCAAGGCGCTGACCGCCTGGAACTCGAAACCGGGGTAGATGAAGAGGCTGGTCTGGCCGCGCGCGGGCTCGAAGCGGCCGCCCTGAGCGCGAACGGCGTGTTCAAGGGTCCGTACCGAAGTGGTGCCCACTGCGATCACGCGCCGACCCTCATCCCGGGCGCGATTCAGGCGGGTGGCCGGGTCTTCGCCGATCTCGAACTCCTCGGCGTCCAACCGGTGATCCTCTACGCGCTCGGTGTGCACGGGCCGGAAGGTGCCCAGGCCCACGTGCAGAGTGATCTCCAGCGTCTCCACCCCGCGGGCACGGAGTTCCGCGAGGATCGCGGGTGTGAAGTGCAATCCGGCGGTGGGCGCCGCCACGGCGCCGCGCACGCGCGCGTACACGGTCTGATAGGTGTCGCGATCGGCCGGACTGTCCGGGCGCTGAATATAAGGGGGCAGCGGCACGTGCCCGAGGCGATCGATCAAAGTGTCCAGAAGCGCCGGCAGTGCGTCCAGGAGCTGGGCCGGAGCGGAATCAGCGCTGGGGTGGGGGTTCGAGCCGCGCGGCATGAGGCGTACGCGTCGCAAGCCATATTCGCCCCGTCCGAGCACCTCGGCCTCGAGCTCGCCTTCGCCGAACACCAGCACTTCACCGGTGCGCACCTTGCGTCCGGGGCGGACCAGACCCTCCCACACGTCCTCGCTCTCGCGCCGCGTCAGCAGCAGTTCGACCTCGGCGGTGAGGTACTCGCGGGCCGCGGGATTGCTCTTGCCGATCGGCTGCGAACGCATGCCGCGCCGCCGCCCCAGCAGTCGAGCCGGAAACACGCGGGTGTTGTTGAAGACCAAGAGGTCGCCTGGCTGAAGCAAGGCCGGTAGATCGCGGAAATGCCGATCCTCAATGCGGCCCGAAGCGCGGTTTAAGAGCATCATGCGCGCGGCGTCGCGCTCCGCCAGCGGTTGCTGGGCGATCAGTTCGGGTGGCAGGTCGTAATCGAAATCGTGAAGTTGCATGAAAACGCCGGGCGCACCCCAGCTTACACTCGGCGCGCCGAATCCGGCAACGCGCGCTGTGCTAACGTCAATACGTGAGCGACGTCACAGTCACGGTCTCGGGACGGGGCGCCGAACGGATCCTCGGCGGCCACCTCTGGGTGTATCGCACGGATGTGATGGAGAGCGCGAGCGCCGAGGCGGGAGCCATCGTCCGCGTTCAGGATCGGCGCAAGCGCTACCTTGGGCAGGCGCTTTACAGCGGGAAATCCCAGATCGCGCTGCGGCTTCTCACTCGCGAGCGCAGAGTTTTCGACCGCGCCTTTCTCGCCGAGCGCATTGCGTCGGCGGCCAAGTATCGGGAGACGGTCGCCCCGGGAGCAGGGGCTTATCGCGTGGTGGCCAGCGAGGGCGATCTGCTTCCCTCGCTCACCATCGACTGTTACGGCGATTGCCTGGTAGTGCAGACCTTGAGCCAAGGCATGGACCGGCTCAAGCCCGTGATCGTCGAGGTCTTGCAGGAACGGTTCCGGCCCCGCAGCATCGTGGAGCGCAATGACTCAGCGGTGCGCGCTTTCGAGGAGCTGCCCGAGATCAAAGGCGTGCTCGCCGGGCAAGCCGTGAGCGAAGTCATGGTGGAAGAGAACGGAGTGCAGTTTATCTACGATCTGATGGGCGGCCAGAAGACCGGCGGGTACCTCGACCAGCGAGAAAACCGCACGGCCGCGCGGCAGTACGCACAGGGGCGTCTGCTCGACTGCTTCACGTACGCGGGAGGTTTCGCCATCAGCCTGGCCCGCGAATGCGAGAGCGTCCTGGCCCTCGACAGCTCGGCGGACGCTCTGGCGGCGGGCCGCCGCAACCAGGAGCTGAACGGCCTTGCGAACATCGAGTGGCGGGAGGCCAACTGCTTCGATTATCTGAAATCCGCCGACCACGCCGGCGAGCGCTTCGATACGATCGTGCTTGATCCCCCGGCGTTCGCACGGCAGAAGTCGAGCCTGGAGGGCGCGCTGCGCGGTTACAAGGAACTCAACCTGCGGGCCCTGAAGATCCTTAACCAGGGCGGCTTCCTGATCACGTGCTCCTGTTCGTTTCACGTGAGCGAGGCGGATTTCCTGGAAGCCGTCGCGAGCGCGGCGCTCGATGCTCACCGGTCGGTGCAGGTGGTGGAGCGGCGCACGCAGGCGCGGGATCACCCCATCCTGCTGACCGTGCCGGAAACGCACTATCTGAAGTGCCTGATCCTGCGGGTGGCGGAGTGACGAATGGGTGCTTTAGCGAGGACTGGCTTTGAAAATCGCGAACACCGCGCCCTGCGGATCGGCCAGAACCGCCATGCGGCCCACGTCTTCAAAGGTCGTGGGAGGCACGAAGAACTGCGCGCCCAGATCCTTGGCCTGGGCGGCGGTGGCGTCGCAGTCGGAGACGGCAAAATACACTTGCCAATGGGAAGGAACATTCGGCTGGCGGTGGGTGGCGGGAGGAATCCCCCCGATGAACTCTTCGCCATTCATAAGGTGCCAGTAGGCGTGGGCCGGATCCTCATCTTCTTTTCCGATCTTCCAGCCGAACAGCTCGGAATAAAAGGCTCCGGCACGATCACGATCGGAAGTGCTCAAATCGGCCCAGCAGAGTGTGCCGTCGACGCCGCCGATGCCAGTGCCGTGGTTATTTTTAGGCTCCCACACCGCGATGGCGGCTCCAGAGGGGTCCTGGAGGATCGCCATGCGGCCGGAGTCGCCAACATCGAATGGAGGCGCGACCGCTTCGCCTCCGAGCTGGGCTGCGCGCGCCGCCGCTTGGTCTGCGCTGTCCACGGTCACGTAGAGCATCCAGTGGGGCGGTACGCCTTGGGCGCGCTGCTCCGGGCGCAGGGTGCAGGCAGCCGCCGCGTCGCGATCCTGCAATCGGAAGAACGTATAGAAATCGCCGGGACCGAGCGGCACGTCGTTCGCTTGCCAGCCGAAGAGCATTCCGTAGAACTTCTTGGCGGCGGCCTGATCAGTCGTGTGAAGTTCGATCCAGCAGAAGGAACCGGGTGAATGCTTTTCGATATTTGGCATGGCGAGGAGTATACAAGCGTCGTGGTTCAAAATGAAAGCCGCCTTGCTCGCGCGCCGTTTCCGTTCTCTCCGGATTTGCTTCTGGCAGGGTCTCGTCGTGCTTGTTAAGATCATTGTTGAAAGCCCGAAATATGAAACCCATTAGCACGCGATTCTTCAGGTCAAGGCGTACGCTCGCGGTTGGCCTGGCAGTCTTCGCCGCCACACTTGGCTTCCTTGGTCTGCGGACCGGACCTCTCCCTGCGACACCAGGAGACAGGGCCGCGAACAGCTCTGCCCAGGCAGCATTCTCGGCCCAGGAATTCCATAAAGTTTCTCTCGAGTGACGAGCTGAAGGGCCGCGGTAATGGCACTCCGGAGCTCGATCAGGCCGCCCACTTAGTGACAGCTCTCGTGCTGTTTGCTCCCGTGCTACAATGTCGCCGTGACGCTGAGGCATTGCGTCGCTGAAGGGTTCCATAGATGAGTATTTCGACCTACGTTCGAACCGCTCCATTGGCTGTCTTAGGATTATTGGTACTGGCTGACTACGCATCCACTCAAGAGAGCCGCCCGCAAATTCCAGAAGTGGAGACGCCCGCCGAGAGGCAGGAGACAACACCAGTCGCAGCCGAAAAGAAGCCCAACGTGGTGTTTATCCTCGTCGACAACCTGGGCTACGGCGAATTGGGCGTCTACGGCGGCGGGATTCTTCGAGGCGCTCCCACGCCGCGCATCGACAAGCTCGCGGCTGAAGGGATGCGTCTGCTCAACTTCAACGTGGAGGCGCAATGCACGCCAACCCGCTCCGCGCTCATGACCGGGCGCTTTGCGATCCGTTCCGGAACCTATGCAGTGCCCATCGGTGGCGTGCCGGAGGGCCTAACCCTGTGGGAGATCACCATCGCCCAGTTGCTTTCAGAGCAGGGCTACACGACAGGAATGTGGGGCAAATGGCATCTTGGCAGCGTTGAAGCACGCCTGCCCCACCATAAGGGTTTTGACGAATGGTACGGAATCCCGCGCACCTACGACGAAGCGATGTGGCCGTCTCAGAACGAGACCGGCGGCTTGTGGCCGTCCATCGGCAATAAGCAGGGATGGAACGCAAGCATCGTGCCGCCCGAGCCGATCTACGATGCCCACAAAGGAGAGGATGCGAAACAGGTCGGCGAACTCACGGTTGAAACCCGTCGCACCATGGAAGCCGAGATCACCAAACGCGCCGTGGCCTTCATCAAGCGCAACGCTGCCGAGCACAAACCCTTCTACGCGTACGTTTCTTCGTCCATGGTGCACATGCCCACCTTGCCCAGCCCGGAGTTCGCCGGCAAGACCGGCAACGGCGATTGGGCGGACTGCCTCGCCGAGACAGATTTCCGCACGGGACAGATTCTTGACGCAATCCACGACGCAGGAGTCGAGGACAACACCATCGTTGTCTTCGCCAGCGACAACGGCCCCGAGGCTACAGATCCGTGGGAGGGAGATTCAGGCCCATGGCGCGGGACATACTTCACTGCGATGGAAGCATCGCTGCGCGCGCCGTTCATCATCCGCTGGCCTGGCCACATTCCCGCGGCCCGTGTCTCCAATGAGATCGTCCATGTCGTCGACATGTTTACCACGCTCGCCCGCGTGGCCGGTGCAAAGGTTCCGACGGACCGCGCCATAGACGGTGTCGACCAGCTCGACTTCTTTCTGGGCAAACAGGAGAGCTCGAATCGTGACGGCTTCCCGGCGTATGTCGCCGATAAGCTTTACGCCGTGAAGTGGCGCAACTGGAAAATGCACCTTATCTGGCAGGTCGGGATGTACGACCCGCCGCAGAACCTTCCGCTGCCACGGCTGTTCAATCTTCTCAGGGATCTGAAGGAAGAGCGCGACGTCGGCCCCTATGCCACATGGGTGGCCGTGCCCATGACGAAGATCCTGATGGAATGGGAGGAGAGCTTGAAGAAATATCCTCCCATCAAGATGGGAACGCCAGACCCGTATGTGCCGCCAAAATAGTGCCCGGAGCCCCTGCGCTTAGGGCTGTCGAGGGGTACAAAGAGACTTTAAAGAAATATCCCAATCCACCTGCGGCCAATATCACGAACCTCTGAGTTCGTGAGAGCACGTCCAAGAACGCCAGCCGGAAACACTGATGCGGCTGGGACCCGGGAGCGGTCAAAATGAGAATCTATAAGCTTACCTTCTGCGCGATATGGGTGCTTGCCTCTTTCACGCTGCCGCTCAAGGCGCAGTATCAGGGCGATCAGTTCCTCGGCTTTGCGGGACTGCAAGCCGGCACCCAGCCGTCGCAAGGATATTACCTCACCCTGCCGCTTTTTTATGACTTTAACAACATATCGATTTACGGCCCGCAGGGAAACCAGGTGGCGAAAGACGTAACCGCGGGTATAAACCTGTTTGTGGTGCCCTCGTTTCAAGTGGTAACGCCCTTTAAGATTCTTGGAGCCAACTACGGGGCTTCATTCACCCAGTGGATCCTGAATGGGAGGGTGGATGTGGCGGCGCTCAATTTCAAAAGATCCACGCCCTACGCTTACGGGGACATTTACGTTCAGCCTGCGGTGCTCGGCTGGCACCTGAAGCGGGCCGACATCACGGCGGGTTATGCGTTTTTCGCCCCGAGCAATACCGGCGCGAGTCTGCGCATGTGGGTGAACGAAATCGACTTCGGAACCACGCTGTATGCCGATAAGGCCAGGAAATGGAACGTCTCCACCATGATGTACTACGACTTCAACGGCAGGAAGAATAACGCAGACATCAAGCCGGGACAGATTATGACGCTCGGAGGGGGACTCGGCCGGTCATTTCTGCAGGGCGCGGCGAACGTGGGTGTCGCTTACGGCGCCCAATGGAAGATGACTCATGACAGTGGTTCCGGCATTCCACCTTTGCTGCCGATCGCCAATGGGCGGGTTTTCGGCGTCGGACCGGAGATCGATATGCCGGTGTTTGCAAAAGGCAAGAACGTGGGCCTCATTTCAGCCCGTTACCTGTGGCCCTCCGGTCCCAAGGAAGCTCTGGGCGGCCAGATTCTGGCGATTTCGTTCACCCTGGCGCACTTCCCGAAGCCAGTGAAGTGAACCATACAAACTCGCTATTGGGGTACGTATCGATCCAATGCTGCAACAAGAAGTTCACATCTGACAAACGAACGAGGAGGATCATAGGGCGTCCCTCGGATTGCGTTCCGGGACTTTCTCTGCTTGATCTGTTTTCTCTGTTGTTCGCTGCGCCGGCACACCCGCAAGCAACCAAGCCCAGCATCGTTTTCATCCTTGTAGATGACACTGGGTGGGGCGATTTTAGCGTGTACGGAGGCACAACGGCCACGCCGCGCATCGACAAGCTGGCCAGCGAGGGTATTCGCTCTAACAACTACAACGTCGAAGTGCAGTGCACTCCGACGCGGCCCGCCATTATGACCGGGCGTCGGAGGTAGAGGCTATGGACCCTACTTCGGCTCCATTCCCGATTTCGGCCAAGTGGAACACGGCGGCGTCAGGTTTGCAGACGTCCACGACGGCAGTCCAGCGGCCAAGGCCGGATTCAGGGCCGGTGATGTACTGGTGGATTTCGGCGGTACGAAGATCGACAATCTGTATGACTTTACTTATGCGCTGCGCGCCCACAAGCCGGGTGATAAGGTGATGGTGACAGTGCTGCGCAATGGCGAGAAACTGACGAGCGAGGTGACGCTCGAGGTGAGGAAGTAGGAAGATTGACAAACAGCGCGAGAGAGATTGTTCGCAACATGCCAAAGAGCTATCACGCAGAGAGCGTCCGCGACTTCATCACACGCATCGAAGAGATCAAGAGCGCTTGGGAGTCCGAAGAGCACGGCAAGCCCGAACTGTGGTATCGCGGTATGCAAAAGTCGCAATGGTCACTTGTTCCAAAGGTCTATCGGCACCGCCATCCTGCGAGGCGGCTGTTAGAGGAAGAAAATGAAGTCCGCGAGGAGTTTGTCAGACGTGCGCCGAGTCTGACTACGCACAAGCCCGAGAACGCTTGGGAATGGTACTTTCTCATGCAGCACTACGGTGCACCTACGCGCCTACTCGACTGGACCGAGGCCCCGCTGATGGGACTATACTTCGCCGTGAAAGACAGCAAGGGGCTGCATGACGCTGCGGTTTGGGCGATTGATCCTTGGGGGCTCAACAGGGTGGTGCTCAAGCGGTACGAGGTCATGCCTCCGGGAGCCGCCGGTCTATCTGAGGCAGACGAGCGAAGATATCGAGCTTGGCTTCCAAATCGGTTCGACGCGAGGCAACGGCTGAAAAAGGAACGTCCCGCCGCAATTTACCCGAACCAGTTCAATCGCCGCATAGCTGCGCAACGATCTTGTTTCACCGTGCATGGTCTGCATACGAAGGGGTTGGAGAAGCAGTTTCCGAGGTCGAGTCGGCTAGTCACACAGATCCTAGTCGCCGGTCATGCAGTCGAGGACGTCAAGAACGAATTGGGAGGGTGCGGTATCGACGAAGCAACCATCTTTCCGGATCTGGAGGGTTTGGGGAAGTCGGTCGCGATTTGGCAGCAGGCAGAGTTCGAACCGCCGCACGCTGGGTTGTATACTCGACTGCAGCCGTCTTCAAGACACGGAGTTGGAGTGTTTGCAATCCGGCACATCAAGAAAGGCACACCGATTTTCTCCTCGGACTGCGATGATATTCGCTGGATCGAGGCTAAGGATCTGCCCAAGGAACGGTCTCTAAGAAGGTTTTATGAGGATTTTGCAATCGTTAGGATGGGCGAAGGCGATCGCCCTACACGATATGGTTGCCCGCCTCACTTCCAGCGACTCACGATGGCCTGGTACGTCAACGATCCGAGGGAAGGTGAGACACCGAACGTTGTCTTTGATCCACTCAACTATGACTTTCGCGCGTCACGAGCTATTTGTCCGGGTGAGGAACTCACGGTAGATTCCAATACGTACAGTGACCACAATAGACTGGGGCTTACGGGCAAGAAGGCTGGGAGGCGGCGCGTCCGGCGAAACTCGAGGCGAGGAAACGAAGACCAACCCTAGGGCGTTAACGGCAGACGGAGGTAAACTGACTGGTGGTGGAGGCTTGCTGTGCGATCTTACGTCTTCAAAGTAGTGGTAGAACTAGACTCTGACAAGTGGCGCGCGTACGTTCCGGAGCTCGAGGCTAACGGCGCTGCCACGTGGGGCCATACTCAGGAGGAAGCGTTTCGGAATATCCAGGAGGTGGCCAAGATGGTGATCGAGGACATGCTAGAAGATGGCGACCCCGTCCCTGAAGGGGTGATCGTTTCAGAAGAGCCCTTGCTTGCCGTCACGGTATGACGGAGATCGGCTTTGGGCAGCTTCGCTCGGTCACTGCTCGAAGCCTCGTGCGATGGATTCGTTCTCAATCGACAGTCTGGGAGCCATCGGCAGTATAAACATCCTGATGGCGACGCGTGACGGTTTCGTTTCATCATTCCTCCGATGCCTTCCCGCCGAAGACGCTTCGCAGCATGATTGAGCTCCAGGCCAGATGGAATCAGGAAGACCTCAGACGACTCGGGTTGTTGTGATAGCCGGCGTATGGCTGATTGCTTGCTTGGCCTTGATCGTGGCGTCGCAGGTGAGTCGGGCCTTCGGTTCGGGCTCAGTTCAGAGTCGGCTTCCGACGTCGACCGCGGCAGCCGGGCCGAGACTCACGGTTGCTCTCGCCATCGAGCAGTCGAAGATTGTTCAACCCTTCCCGGCGCGGATCACGTTGCACCTGCATAACGCCGGCTCCAACCCGTTGTGGCTCTACCGTCATGTCCGCGACCCCCAGCAACTGGCACAGTCCCAGGGCCGCCTCGCCCAGGCGGGTGAGCAGGCAAAGAACTGGACCACAGGGGGATCAAGTCTGGTGATTCACCTTCTACCAGTGTCTGCACCGGGCGGGTCAGGGTCGGTTCAGACTGGCGCGCCAGCCTGGGCGGAACCGCCCCACGGCGAGGTCCTCGCCAGCGTGGGCTTGCCCCACCCCAAGCTGACGAAGCTGGAGCCCGGCGCCGACGACACTGAGGGAGCCGTCATCGAGCTTGATCCGGCCCTGGCGCCGCGCGACGGTCACGAGGACGCAGTTTGGGGCCGCTATCATCTTTCGGTGAGCTACAACGCAGCTTACTCCAACGGCGACGCCCTCTCGCGAGACCTGGGCGGGTATATCTGGCAAGGCGAGGCCCTTAGCAACGAGGTTGAGATTGATCTCGAACCGGCGCCGGCGTCAGCCGTGGGGAAGCTGTCCGGCCGCGTGAGCAACTCTGAGGGTCAGGGGCTCGCAGAGATCCTGGTCTCGCTCAGCGACGGCGCCGATCACGTCGTGAGGCAGATCGTCACCGACCCGGGAGGCGAGTACTCCTTCGGACAGTTGCCCTGGGGACTTTACTGGGCCACGGCGCGACGTCCCTGGGCAACCGTGGACACCGCGATTTTCGACCACGCGGAGCTGAGCCCCGGCGATCCGTTCGGCAAGGTCAACCTGGTGATGCTGGAGCCGGAGATTAATGAGCCCAAACAGGAACTTCATAAGCCGGTCTTGCTCAAGGTGACGGCCAGCTCCGGACCTCCGCTCGGCAGCGTGGCGCTGGAGGCCTTGTGGTCGAGCGGCGAGGTCGCCGAGACCGTCAAGGGCTCAACTGATGCCGATGGCACGGCGACGCTCAATCTGATTCCAGGCCGGAACTACCTCACGCTCAAGCGCCGCAAGTGCAAAGATCAGGAAAGCCGGGTGGACGTGGCCGAGGGCGACGGAGTTGATGGCTTGAGCCTGCAGTTTGATTGCACGGGACCTTGAGAACGCGCGCGGAGGCCGAAGGGATCATGAAGAGCGATCAGAGGACTGCCCTGGCCGCAGCGGCGGGTCTGGCGGCGATCGTCTTTCTCACCATGGGGCAACTGACTCACGAACTAGGCTACGATGGTGGTCCGACGTTCTCGCCCGACAGCCGCTGGATCGTCTACCGGGCGCATCATCCCACCGCCGCCGACGAGATAGCCCGTTACCGGTCCCTGCTGGCCAGCGACCTGGTTTCGCCGCTCGCCATGGACCTGTACGTGATGCGCGCCGACGGCTCCGACCAGCGCCAGATCACGCATCTGTCCGGAGCCAGTTTCGCGCCCGCCTTCTTTCCGGATAGCCGCCGCCTGATCCTTTCCTCAAATTATCCGGCGCCCACCACCAGCGAGTTCGAGCTTTATGCGGTCGACCGCGACGAGAGCCGGTGGGAACAAATTGCGTTCACGGGAGGTTTCAGCGTCTTTCCCATGTTCTCGCCCGAGGGGCGCCAGGTGGCGTTCATTTCGAAGCGCAATGCCAAAGTCCCGCACGAGATCAATGTCTTCATCGCCGATTGGGTTCCCTGATCACCGCGACGCGCGCCGCCCAACTTGCGACGACCCACGTTTCACCGTGCGGCCCGCGGTCTTGCCGGACGCAGCAGTGATCGCACGGCTTTGCGGCGAGCTAGGCTACCCTTCTTCGCCTGAACAGGTCAAGGAGCGCCTGGCGGGCCTGCTGACCCATCCGGAGCACGCCGTTTTTGTGGCGGAAGCTCAGGTATCGCCTTCAGGGTCGCACGTCGCAGGATGGGTCCATGCCTACGTCGAACGAACGCTTGAGAGCAACCCAACGATTGAGCTTGGCGGACTGGTGGTCGAGAAGACCTGGCGAGGTTCGGGAGTCGGGCGGCTACTGATGAGGCAGGTTGAGGGCTGGGCGCGCGCAACCGGTTGCGAAACCGTGACGGTTCGCTCGAACGTCGTCCGTGAACGGGCCCACGCCTTCTATCAGCGCCTAGGCTTTGGTTTGGTCAAAACCCAAGATGTGTTTCGAAAGTCGGTTCGAGGGTAAGGTGCGCCGGGCGCCGACCTCCTACCGCAGACTTTCCATGACCTCGTCGAGCGCGCTCTTTGGCGGCCGTACGCGAGACTCCGGCAGAGTCGCTAGTGGCTCGTCCACCACGTTGAGCAGATCGAGGAAGTTCGGCTGCTCCGTGTTTACGTAGAAAAGCCCTGTGACCACTTCACCCTGATCGTGGGCCTCGGTCAGCACGCGCAGGGCATCGATCTTACTCGTCGGGTTGTAATCATGGTCGAGCTTCTTGAGGAGCAAACGAGAGCCGTCGTGCAGCGTGACCTCGGTGGTGGTACCCGGATCGTATTCTACGGTGATGTCTTCGAAGAAAGGCACGTGACTGATGTCTCCGAGGGGCTCGTCATGATCCTTGACGTAGCTGTAGCTCTTCGTCGAACCCTCGTGGTCGTTAAAGGTGACACAAGGCGAGATCACATCCAGCATGGCGGTGCCGCGATGCCCGATGGCGCCCTGGAGCAGGGCTAGAAGCTGCTTCTTGTCGCCGGAAAACGACCGGGCCACGTAGGTGGCCCCGAGTTGGACGGCGAGCGCGCAGGTGTCGATGGGCGGCAAGTCGTTCACGACGCCGTTTTTCAAGATACTTCCTCGATCAGCGGTGGCCGAAAACTGGCCTTTCGTGAGCCCATAGCAGCCGTTGTCCTCGATGATGTAAATGAGAGGCAGATTGCGCCGCATCAGGTGCACGAACTGGCCGATGCCAATCGACGCGCTGTCACCGTCGCCGCTGACACCGATGGCAATCAGGGTCCGATTGGCGAGCAGAGTCCCCGTGGCCACGGATGGCATACGTCCGTGGACGGCGTTAAAGCCGTGCGAGCTACGGAGAAAGTACGCCGGGCTCTTCGAAGAGCAGCCGATGCCCGAGAGCTTGGCTACCTGGTGGGGCTCGACGCCCATCTCGTAAAAGGCCTCGATAATGCGCTCGCTGATGGCGTTGTGGCCGCAGCCGGCGCACAGCGTGCTCTTTCTCCCCTTGTAGGCGGCTGGTTCCAGGCCGATGCGGTTGACTTTCCTCGGAGGAAGCGTCGTGGTGGTTGCCATGCTAGTTTCCCACCTCCTGGGTCATGATGGAATCCGTTACGCTGCGCGCGTCGACGGGCAGGCCGTCGTAGTGCAGCACGCCGCGCAAGCGGCCGATCTCACCACCTTCCAGCGAAAGCCGCAGCAGGCCCGCCAGCTGCCCGTCGCGATTCTGCTCCACCACGTAGACGCGGCGGTGCCGGCGCACGAATGCCGCCACATCATCGTGGAAGGGGAATGCCCGGATGCGGCAATAGTCCGTCTTCACGCCGTACTCGCGGTCGAGCTGGTCTCGTGACTCGGTGATGGCCCAGTGGGTGGTCCCATAGGCCATGAGACCCATCTCGTGTCCGCTCTCCTCAATCACCGGCGCCGGCATCAAACGGCGGGCGGTCTCAAACTTGCGCGCCAGCCGGTCCATATTGCTGACGTAGACGTCCGATCTCTCGGTGTAGATGGCCTGCTCATCGTGACCGCTGCCGCGCGTGAAGTACCCCGCCGCGGGATGCGGATTGGACGGCAAAGTGCGATAGCCCACGCCGTCACCGTCCACGTCGCGATAGCGCTCGAAACTTCCCAGACGTTCCAGATCCTCAGCCGTCAGCACCTTGCCGCGCCGAAGCGGGCGGTCCGGGTACGAGAAAGGCTCAGCCGTCCAGTAGTTCATACCCAGATCGAGGTCGCTCATGACGAAGACCGGCGTTTGCAACTCCTCGGCGAGGTCAAAGGCATCCATCGCCATGGTGTAGCACTCCTCCACTGAGGAGGGAAACAGCAGCGGGTGCTTGGTGTCGCCGTGCGACAGAATGGCCGTAGAGAACACATCGCCTTGCGCCGTACGCGTGGGCAAGCCGGTTGAGGGTCCCACCCGCTGAATGTCGAAGATCACGCCCGGCACCTCGGCGTAATAACCGAGCCCTGCGAATTCGGCCATCAAAGAGATGCCCGGGCCGGAGGTGGAAGTCATGGCGCGCGCACCCGCCCAGCCAGCGCCAATCACCATGCCGATCGCAGCCAGTTCGTCCTCCGCCTGCACGATGGCGAATGTGGCCTTGCCGGTCTCGGGGTCCATGCGATACCGCTTCATGTAGCCGATCAAGGTCTCGCAAAGAGACGATGAAGGTGTGATCGGGTACCAGGTCACCACCGTGACGCCCGCCATCATGCAGCCGAGCGCCGCGGCCGAGTTACCCTCGATCAGGATCTTGCCCTGATTGGCATTCATCCTCTCCACCCGGAAACGATCTTTCTTTTCCAGATTCTTTTCGGCGAAATCGTAGCCAGCCAGGACCGCCTTAAGGTTCAGGTCGGCCGCCTTCACTTTCTTCTTGAACTGCTTGCGCAGGGCCTTTTCGACTTCGCCCATGTCGATTTCGAGCAGGTGCGCCACGACCCCCACGTAGAGCATGTTGCGCACGAGCTTCCTGAGTTTCGCCTCGGGGCAGACGGGAACTACCAGCCGATCAAAGGGTACCGGGTAGAAGACGACGTCGTCGCGCAGACGCTTGAGGTTGAGCCTTTCGTCGTAGACGCAAGCCGATCCCGGCTCAAGCCCGCGCACATCCTCATCCGCAGTTTCGGCGTTCACCGCCACCAGGAAATCGATCTCCTTGCGCCGGCTCACCCAGCCATGCTTCGAGGTGCGGATGGTGAACCAGGTGGGCAGGCCTTCGATGTTGGATGGAAACAGGTTCTTACCCGAAACTGGAATCCCCATCTGAAACAGCGCCCGCAGCAGCACCATATTGGAGCTCTGGCTGCCGGAGCCGTTGACCGTGGCCACCTGAATGCTAAGGTCATTCACCACCTGGTCGCGCCCGGTGGAAACCTCGGTTTCCGCGGGCGCTAAATGCGTAGTCGCCATGAACATCCTCTCGAAAATTCGCGCCAGTGCTCTCCTGCCGCTCTATCAGCGCGCGACAGCCATCGACAATCGTCCTGCCAGATCCATAGTGGCGGCAAGATTGGAAGATCGAACTAGCCCCACCCATTCGCTCCTACTAGATTCATTATACCAGACATAAAGCCAGGCGGGGGTTGTGGTGGCGCACCGATGGCCGCCCTGCGCATCTGAAGCCTCAATCTGCCGCGGGGACTCACACGCAGTGCATCGTGAGCAAAATTCGTGGATGGGAGAAGGAAAAGGGAGCTGAACCCCCCGCAAACAAGCGCGAATTGGTACCGGCGGAATGTTGCAGAGGAATGAAAGTTTGAGCGTGCCTCGATCACTCGCGGTCCAGGTATTCGGGCGGGACATCGTCCTCAGGGACTTCGCGCGTCTTCACTTCGCCCGCATCGGCATTGGCTGCGTCCTCCACGCCGCTGACCGCCGCCGCCTCATAGAACTGACCCTCCTCCAGCAGCTCGTCGACGCTCTCGGAATCAGCGTCCGCGACGTGGGAAAGTCCCTGGAGATCACCCGATTGCCCAGCAGCGCCAGTACCCAAGCCTTTCGGATCTTCCGCCGGGCCAAAGCCCTCCTGCCTGGCGGCAAGGTCGCCGTCAATCTGGTTCTGGTTGTGGATTCGCCGTTTCACACTCAAGATATATCACTGACGCACTTCGCGAGCAACACGCCGGGCCACGGTGGCCTCGTCCACACACTCGCGGACGCGCCGCCGGCCGCAAAAGGTAATCGGATGGAGATCGTAAAGTTTACAGGCTTCGTCTGGGCCGGATCCCTCCTGGCCGGATTTCTCGGCTCACTCACCGGACTCGGCGGCGGCGTGGTGATTGTGCCGCTGCTGGTGATCGGTTTCGGCGTCGACATTCACTATGCCATGGGAGCCTCGCTGGTCTCCGTGATCGCCACTTCATCCGGGGCGGCAGCGGCTTACGTCCGGGAAGGCTACTCCAACATTCGAGTGGGCATGTTCCTGGAAATCGCCACCACCCTGGGAGCCCTCTTCGGGGCCTTTCTGGTGGCGAAGGTTTCCACCCCGGCCATCGGCGTCATTTTCGGAGTGGTCCTGCTCGGCTCGGCTTATCTCGCCAGCCGCCCGCGAAAACCCAGCCCGCCGGGAGATCATGAGACCGGACCGGTGGCCCGCCTCCTCCGCCTGGACTCCAGCTTTCCCACGCCGGAGGGCCCTCGGGCTTACCACGTCCACCGGGTGCCGCTCGGATTCAGCTTGATGTTCGTGGCCGGAACCCTGTCCGGGCTGCTCGGGATCGGCTCCGGCGCCCTCAAGGTGCTGGCCATGGACCAGGCCATGGGCATTCCCTTCAAGGTCTCCACCACCACCAGCAATTTCATGATCGGTGTGACGGCTGCCGCCAGCGCGGGCATCTATCTCAGCCGTGGTTATATCGACCCAGGCCTGGCGATGCCGGTGATGCTGGGTGTGCTCGTGGGATCGCTGGCCGGCGCCCGCGTCCTGGTTAGGGCTCAAACCGGCCGGCTGCGGGTCTTGTTCGCCCTGGTGATTGCAGCCCTGGCGATCGAAATGATCTACAACGGCTTCAGAGGAAAAATCTAGGAGGCCGCGGGAAAAAAGCCTTCCGATCAGGTCATCCTGAGTGCAACGAAGTTGTCATCCTGAGTGCAACGGAGGATCTGCTTTATTTGTTTTGTTAGGATACAGCCAGCTTCGCGCAGAATCTGATTCTTGCCTTTTCAACGAAGGGAGCTTTTCATGGCTCGCAACTCGGAGAAACTGACCGATCAGCAGATGGAACAGGTCTTAGGCAAACTGCTCATCACGGGAGTAGTCGTCGCCGCAGTCGTAGTCCTGGCCGGCGGGATCATCTATCTGATTCGCCACGGCGGCGAGGCCGCAGCCTATCAGACGTTTCAGGGAGAGCTGGCCCAGTCCCGCACCGTGAGCGGCATCCTGAAGGGAGTGGCGGAGGGGCGCGGACGCGGTTTGATTCAGCTTGGACTCCTGCTGCTGATCGCCACCCCCGTGGCCCGCGTCGCCCTCTCGCTGGTTGCGTTCGCGCGGCGGCGCGATCTTCTTTACACCATCTTCACTATGATCGTGCTGGGCGTGCTGCTGTTTAGCCTAATGGGCAGGCATCTCTAATTGGGCAACAATATGGTTGGCTGACTCAGTCGACGGGTCACACGATTGATGGATTCAGAGGCCCAAAGGGCCGACATCATCTAGCCCAGGGCGAAAACCCTCGGGAGAGGCGGGCTCAAAATACTCCACGGGTGGCCAGCCCTCGTTTGACGGGTTGTTGTGCTGGCGAGGCATGCCGGGATTATAGCCCCCGGAGGCCGCACTCATGGCAAAAGGCGCCATGTATGCGCCACCCGCGCGGCCAGCGTAGCTCGAAGCCCTGCCGCTCACTTGACAGGGTGCCGCGAAGTCCAGTAAGCTGATGAGTTACTAAGGGGATGGTCCAGAGCCTCGGCTCGCCGGCGGCACGAATGAGGCTCCCCGCTTCGGCGGAGCTGCGCAGGGGATGGCGGCTCGAAAACATGCCGAAAGGATATCAGAACGGATGTCGGACAGCTTCAACGCCGCTCAAGCTCCGGTCAATTCCCGGTCGGGTGCAAGTCACTTCGTGGTCGCCGCAGCGCGTGATCTCGGCGAGACTGCTTCCGGAGGGGTCCCCCCCCATTAAACCGAAAAACGAACCTGAGAAGTTGTTTAGAATCAACAAAATAATCAAAAAACGAACCTAGAACGAACCTAAACGAACCCGAGAAAACCCAAATTCTGCGGAGTTGGAATCCAGTAAGTCCTTTAGGATTGATAGTGCCCTGGAAACTCGGAGAAAACGAACCTAGAACGAACCCAAAGGTGAGATTCTTGACCGCGGGCCGGCTTTGGGCCGCATTATCAAGTACCTACGGCCGAGACCGGGCTCAAACTTGCCGGGAAACGGATGACCGCGGCGAGATGACGGCGGCGAAAGGATGTGCGGAAAAATCGAGCTGATCCACCATTTCCGCTATAATCTTGGGGTCGAAGGCCCTTAAACTGACCCGTAATGCACGGCCGCGGCGGCGGGAGCGACCACGAGGGGAGGCTTAATATGGCGCAACGCATGGTGAAGTGCGCGAAGTTCGGCAAGGAGCTGCCGGGTTTGGATGAGCCGCCCTGGAGCGGCGAACTCGGCCAGCGCATCTACGAGAATGTTTCCGAGCAGGCGTGGGATCTCTGGGTGGAACATATGAAGATGCTGATCAACGAATACCGCCTGAACCCGTCGACCCCTGAGGCGCAGGATCTGATCGCGAAACAGATGGAGCAATTCTTCTTCGGCGAGGGCGCCGCACCACCTCCCGATTATGTCCCGGCCGCAGGCAAGAGCTGAGGCTTCGTCCGGCGCCGCCGTGTGAGACTCCGGGAGAGGCGAGTTCCCTTCCCTGTTTGCAGGTCCGGCTGGCGGAAGCTTGCAATGCTGCCCAGCCTAGGCGCGGCGCGTAGCCTCCCTTACGCACGATCGTGTGTGCCCGGTTCATTGATGCTATACTTCAGCCAAGGGAAAGGGGGGGTTGATTTCTTATGAGGTGGGAGATGTGGAGCTTCCGTGCGCTCTTCGTGCTGGGGCTCGCGGTGGTCACGTATCATCTCCGGCCGTTTCACTGGGAGGGGCCCTATGCCGCGGCTCTGGGCGCCTCGATCGGCTTCGTGTGTGTGGTGTTTGAAATACGGCTGGAACAGGTAAGCCTCAAGCGGCTGATCGGCGCCGGCGTCGGAGCCACGGTGGGTATACTGGCCGCGCTTATGATCGGCCACCTGCTGAGCCTGACGGCCGTGGAGAAACACTCCACCTCTTTCTTCCAAGTCACTCTGCTGCTGGTGATGGCCTATATCGGGATGGTTCTGGGCGCCATCAAGGGCGACATCCTGAACCTGGCGGCTCTCGGCGGTTTGTTTGCCGGCGAGCGCCAGCGCCGCACCGCCAAGATCCTCGACACCAGCGTCATCATCGACGGCCGCATCTGCGACGTTTGCGAAGCCGGTTTCATCGAGGGCGCCCTGATCGTTCCCCAGTTCGTGCTGCGTGAACTGCAACTCGTGGCCGACAGTGCCGATTCCCTTAAGCGTAACCGGGGCCGCCGCGGTCTCGACATGCTGCAGCGTCTCCAGAAAATGAGCACCGTCCAGGTGCAGATTGTGGAGGACGATTTCCCCCAGGTGCGAACCGTGGACCTGAAACTGATCGAGTTGGCCAAGGTTTATGAGGGGAAAATCATCACCAACGACTTCAACCTCAATAAGGTCGCGCAGCTCCAGGGGATCGCGGTGCTGAACGTGAACGAGCTGGCCAACGCCTTGCGGCCAGTGGTGCTGCCCGGCGAAAGCATGCGGGTCTTTATCCTCAAGGAGGGCAAGGAGTACAATCAGGGTGTAGCCTATCTAGATGATGGCACCATGGTGGTGGTGGACAACGCCCGGAAGATGCTCTCCAAAACCATCGATATCTCGGTCACCAGCGTCCTGCAGACCACCGCCGGCCGCATGATTTTCGGCCGCTACGATGAGCGTGCACGCGCGGCCGAGGTGGTCCATACTCCGCAGTAGCTGATCCCGGGCATACCCGCGGCGGAAGAATCCGATGGGGCCGCCGGGCCCGATCCTTCAGAGATAGTAGGCTACTAAAGTAGCTTCTCTTCTTTCGAGATGAGCGTGCTTGCCATCATTCCGGCGGCTGGCATGGGTGTGCGCATGGGCGGCGGCACACCGAAGCAGTTCCTTTCGCTGGAAGGCGTTCCCATCTTTGTTCATACTCTGCGAAAGTTTGCGGCTTCGAGCGTCATCGATGGGATCCATCTGGGCGTGCGCCCCGAGGAACGCGAGCGTGTGCGCCAGGAGCTTGTGCGGTCGCCGGTCACCACGCCCGTCCAGGTGATCGCGGGGGGCGTTACGCGGCAGGAGACGGTGGAGCGGGCGCTGGAGGCAGCTCCGGAAGGGACGGAGTTGGTGGCGGTTCATGACGCTGTCCGTCCTTTTGTCGAGCTGGACCTGATTCGTCGTGCGGTAGAGGCTGCGCACCGCCACGGCGCGGCCATTCTCGGCATGCCCAGCATCGACACCGTCAAGCAGGTGGAGCGCCAGATGATCCTGGGGACGCTGCCTCGAGAGCGTATCGTCCTGGCCCAGACACCACAGGTGTTCCGGTACGAGCTTTTGCGCGAAGCGCTGGCGCGCGCCCGGGCGGAGGGTTTTCAGGGCACGGACGACTCCAGCCTGGTGGAGCGCCTGGGAGTGACGGTGACGGTGCTGATGGGTTCCGACCGGAACATCAAGATCACCAGGCCCTCGGATCTGCCTCTGGCGCGGCTCTATCTCGCTCAAGAACAGGAGCGACGTTGAGCAGTCGGAATCCTCAGGCCCAGGTGCGCATCGGCTTCGGCAGCGATGTTCACCGGCTGGTATCCGGGCGCAAGCTGATCCTGGGCGGTGTCAGGATTCCTTTTGAAAAAGGGCCGCTCGGACATTCGGATGGCGACGCCTTGTCTCATGCCGTCTGTGACGCCTTGCTCGGCGCCGCGGCCCTCGGCGACATCGGCCGCCACTTCCCCGACAGTTCGCCGCGCTGGAAGGGTGCCGCCAGCCTCCGGTTTCTGCGGCAAGTGCGAAGGCTGGTTCAGAGGACCGGCTTCGCGATCGTCAACGTCGACTCGACCATCGAGATCGAGAAGCCGCGCCTCGCACCCTATATCGACACGATGCGCGGCAAGGTAGCGCGCGCCCTCGGCATCCTCGCCGACCAGGTGAGCATCAAGGCGAAAAGTGGCGAAGGAATGGGCGAAGTGGGCCGGGGAGAAGTCGTGCGCGCCGAGGCGGTGGCCCTGGTCGAGAGGCGGCCGGCTCAGCAATCGCCACAGGAAGCAATCGTCGCTAGGAGGCCGTAAGCGGGAGGCGAATGCGTGACATGGAACGGCTCATCGAATTCTCGAACCGCTCGGGTCACCGCCTGCGGGGCATGATTCACGCGACGAGCCCATCGGAAAGAAGTTCCGCACCCGGCGTGGTGTTCTTTCACGGATTCACGGGCGACCGGATGGAGTCGCACTGGATCTTCGTCAAGTGCTCCCGCGAGCTGGCGCGGGCAGGAATCTCATCGCTGCGCTTCGACTTTTTCGGATCAGGCGAGTCCGATGGTGAGTTTCGACAGGCCAGCATCGACAGCGAGATCGCCGACGCCGAAGACGCCGTGGAGTTCTTCCGGCGAGAGGGCGGCATCGATCCGGGCCGGCTGGGCCTGCTCGGACTCTCGCTCGGCGGGGCCATCGCGGCGCTAGTCGCTCAACGTATCCAGGCACGGGCTCTCGTCCTCTGGGCTGCTGTGGCCCGTCTGCCGCACCTGCGGACGCTGGCCGATGCTTTCGCGCGTCCTCTGTTTGGGAATGACGGAGCACACGAATACGCCGGCCACACCGTTTCGGAGCACTTTCTCGAAGCTGTCGAGCGGCTGGATCCCTTGACAGGGGTGGCGCGCTTCGACGGTCCCACGCTCATCGTTCATCCCGAGCGCGACGAGTACCTGGACCTAAGCCACCCCGAAGACTATTTCCGGGCGTCAGCCGCTGGCGTCAAGGACAAAGTCATCGTCCGCGGGGCCGATCATACGTTCACTTCGGTTGCCTGGGAATCTGAGGTCATCGGCCGGACGGTCGAGTGGTTTCGAGCAAATCTCTAGGTCCGCCGAGCCGGCAGCGGGTCGATCAACAATCCGTCATTCCCCCGCAATTTCGGAATATTGCAACTGCTGCTTCACGATGTCGCGCGGATAGGTGATCTCCACGCCGGATTTGCCGTCCGCGCCAGCCTTCAACTCGAGATCGGGGTTGATCCCCACCCAATAGGTGGGAAGGTCCAGCGCCTTATAGCGTGCGATCACCTGGTCGCGCCAAGCCGTGTTGAAGTGGATTCCGTACTTCGTGATCAGCGCCTTGGCGGCGTCGTAATCGCCCTCCGCCTTGATGCGCATAAGCTCGGCCAGCAGCATCCCCACGCCTTGGCGCATCTTCTGGTAATCGGTCACGACCATGTACATCTTGCCGTCGCGTTCGATCGGCTGGATGGCTCCGGTTTTGTCGCGAATATAGTTGACGATCAACTGCGTACCGCGACGATGGTCTTCTTCGATCGTGTCTCCCGCCGGGACCTCACGAAGCTGGACCAGGGCGGCGCGGGCTTCGCCGTCATAGGCGGCCTTGGCGACATCGTAGCTCGGCATCACGCCCATCTCCACCAGCTTCGGGTCCCAGAAGTTCCACAGGGCCATCAAGTCCGCGCGCGTCTCTTCGAGCGTCGAGAAGTATTCCTTCAGATAAGACTGCGGTTCCCCGGTGAGCTTCGGCGACAGCCTGCCGGAGCCGTGCCCGATCACCTCGTGCATCGCCGTCAGAAGATTCTCTGCCAGATCGCCGTACTTGCGCGCTCGCTCGGCCTCGGCCTCCGAGTTGGCAAACTCATCCGCGACCTTGTTGCCGGTGGCGCTGTTCAAAGCCCGGATCGACCCGGTGAAGATGAAGCTCTTGGAGCCATACTTCTCGTGAATCTCGTCTTCGTTGGGCAGATTGTCTCCGATCGTGGTGACGCCGAAATCGCCCGTTTCCACCAGCGCCTCGTCGGCGTTCACGATCGGAGGATTGGGCTTGGGGTTCTTGTATTTCGCGTCCCAGGGCGCACGCTGCTCGAAGTAGGCGGCATTGGAGGCAAATCCCGTCATGAGCCGGTTCATCTTCTCATCGACCACCACCACGAAACCCTGAATAGCACCTTTCTGTCCACGGGCGTCTTTGTACACTTCGACAAAGCCGTTGGAGAAGTCCGGATCACTGCGGTCCTGCACCCAATCGATGCCGCACTGGATCCAGTCGGCACGCTGGCCTGTCTGGTAGTACCGGATGAGGTCTTGGATCACCTTCTTCTGGGGCTCGGAGGCGTAAGGTATGGCGCGTTGAAGGTCTCCGATGGCGCGACGGAGTTCGCTCGCATACAGGCCCGGCGGGATCTTCTTCCCATCAGGCCCGTCGGCCGTGCCTGCCCGGTAGACTTGCTCCACCAGCTTGCCGTTCTTTTTCGTCAGCCGGGAATTGAGCGCGTAGCGCTCGGTAAAACCCACCAGGTCCTTGAGCGTCACGCCAGAATAGAAATTGTTCCCGCTCGCCTGCAAGGGATCCTCACCGTTCGGCGGATTCTTGACCGTGAGCATGGGCTGAAAATCCGGGTCAAAGAGCGGCTGTTGGAGATCCTGCAGCTCCTGGTCAAGCGCGGCCGCTGAGCTCACGTCTCCGCCGAATTGGCCGCCGTTCTGGAGCGCTTGCTGAGCCGCCGACCTCAGTTCTGTAGCCGAAAAGTCCGGTACGAACTTGCGCGAAGTGAACTCGTTGTAGTTTCCGTGATTTCCCCAGAAGAGCATGGTGAAGCCGGTGATCTTCTTGAGCACACCCGGGTCGATGCCGTCGGAATGGGTGAGGATCGCCTCCAGCAGGCGCTTTTCGCGCAGTCCGAAGACGGAGTTCTGATCGTAGGCAATGGGGTCGACGTCGATCGCCGCCCGGCTTAGCCAATAGGCGTCCATCTTCTGATCCGGCGAAAGATCGTTGAAGCTGTCAGCGCTCAGTTGGACGAAGCCGGTGTCGCGTACGCGCGCGACGAGACTGGTTGGAGTCGATTGATTTTCGCCTGGCTCTTGAGCCGGTACTGAACGCACCTCGAAAAACGCCGCCAGGGCGGCCAGCAACCATACGATCAGAATTCTTATTCGCAAGGTGAGGCTCCACTTGGCAGAAAATCGCTTGCCACACTAGCCTAGACGTCGCTGCGCCGCGACACATCGAGGACCGTCACCCGCGCGGCGGGCAGATTCACTTCGTAGATCACCCGGAAGTCGCCCAGGCGCAGGCGCCAGCCCTCGCGGCCTGCGAGCTTCTCCGCGCCGGGCGGGAGAGGATCAACAGCGAGCTGGCGGAGGCGGTCCAGCGCTTCCGGATAGGCGTCAGGGGGAAGCGCGGCGAGCTGGTGGGTGGCGCGGCGCAGGATCAGAAGGCCGTAACTCACGGGCGCCTGCGCTCGATCTCATTGATGGCGGCCTCGAAAGGGACGGCCGCGTCACCGCACGCCTTCGCCTCGTCGTAGGCGCGGGCACACTGCTCGGTCTCAAGTTCTTCGAGCAGCTCGCGGCACTCCACAAAGTCGAGGTGAACTCCTGCGGGCCGTCCGCTCTTGTCAAACACCGTGCGTTCGCGAATCTTGGCCATACTCTTCCCGGATCGCCAGAGTCCCTTATCGAGGTTAGTCGAGGCAGGGCGCGATTTCAACCGCGCTTTCGCATGCGATCGCCCCTTCGGGCTCGAGACTTTCCGCCTCCACGGAAATGGCGTCGCCCACCCGGATCAACCCGCCGGTCACGATCCCGGCTCGCAGTCCGCCGCGACCTTCCAGGGCCGGCCTCAGATTCTGACCGGTGAGACGTTCCAGGTGCCCGCAGGGTTCGCAGAGCCTGATACCAATCAAGATCGCTTCTCCAACTCGAAAGCGCTGGCCTACCAAGTCGTTCAGCCGCACCCCTCGCGTCGCCAAATTGCGACGGGCGTCCCTCGGATCGAGCCGGACCCCGGCCTCAGCCTCCAGCGCCTCCAAGGATTCGGTCTCGATCAAGGTTACTTCGTGATCGGGCTTGGGCTTCCAGAAGGTGCCCTGGCCGGTCCAGTAGCGGTCGCCTTGCAGGCCCCGGCCGGCTTCAGCCTGGACCTCTTGCACCGAGTTCAGCGGCGCCCGCGCTTCAGCGCCTACGAAGATTCCCGCTACTCGTCCGTCAGGCAAGTTCGCCTCCTGCCCGGTGCTGGATTCTCATTGACCGGAAGGGACTCGCGAGACCTAACCTATTTTGTTTCATCAACATTCCAGCTTTGATCCCAGAGCGGCGGCTTGGCGGGTCAGCCGGCCAGCAAGCCGGCTTAAGAACCGGTCGAACCCGCGAGCCCGGTGCTAACTTCCTCCCTGGAGGATAAGCAACGCCGCTCAACATGCTGATTTCATGAAACATAATGGCTCATTCGCCGCTTGGCCTCTCTTCCCACTCGGCGTCGCCTCCTTGGGGAAAAGGCCGTACGCTCTTCATTTTATGACACTTCGCTCCGAACGCCGAGCCTTCTCCAGCAACCAAGAGCGGCCAAGAGCGTTCGCCGCACGACACTAAGGAGCGCATGGCTACAGCGGCAGGGTCATATATGGCACGAGAGGTTCCATGTTGTCAAGGGAGGCTCAGGTGGGGGTAGCGGTTCATTTTGAATTTAGGCTACTGTGTGCTTCCAATTTTCTCCATCGCTGCGACCACGCTGACATTTCCGTCGAACGGAACCGTGAATGTGGCGGCAACCGCATCACCAGGTTTCACAACGATCTTATGTGTTGTGTCTGAACATTGCCCCGATTGGGACCGCAGGGCGTGCCTCGTAAGCATGCGGACCGCCCTCCGTCCCGGCTTCTTCTCGGTTTGCCCGAAACGCACTGAGCAGCGTCAGAATCTCCCTCCGCGCCTGCGCTCGGTGACTCTGGCTAAGAGTCTGTGGAGTGGTCCCCGTTTTTGAGACAACCAGTTAAGACTCAAGATTCAGCAAATGGTATGAAAATGCCATCGAAAGGAGATTTGAGTCATGGGTTGGTCTCGACGGCGATTCACGAAGGAATTCAAGCTGGCCGCGGTCCA
>DATDGR010000060.1:0-9114 GCA_036521995.1 Terriglobia bacterium
ACCGTCTTGCTATGAGCGATTACTGCTGCATTGCCCCCGACGTGAAACTCGGCCACGGTGTCAAGCTTTCGAAGTTCATCAACCTTTACGGCTGCGAGGTGGGGGACCAGACCAAGATCGGGGCCTTCGTTGAGGTTCAGAAGAATGCCACCATCGGCAGGCGCTGCAAGATCTCCAGTCACACCTTCATCTGTGAGGGGGTGACGATTGAAGACAACGTTTTTGTGGGCCACGGTGTGACCTTCATCAACGACACCTATCCGCGCGCTACCTCGTCTCAGGGCGAGCTTCAGACCGAGCAAGATTGGCAAGTCGGAACTACCCTGGTTAAGAGGGGTGCTTCCATAGGATCGGGTTCTACCATCCTGTCGAATGTGGTGATCGGCGAGAATGCCCTGATCGGTGCCGGCAGCGTCGTTACTAAGGATGTCCCAAACGACGCCGTTGTCGCCGGCAACCCGGCCCGAGTTCTCCGGTTGATCAAGCCCGAAGCTCAAAAAGAGCAACCCTCTCACCTCACCAAGACAGCCTGACACGTGCCGAGATGGCAAACCTTGATGGATCACATCAGTGACCGAGCAAAATCCTTTGAAAGGCGCAAAGTACCCAGAAGCCGAATTGATATTCCGATGAACAACACCAGTAAGATTCCCTTTCTCGACCTTGTTACTCCCCATTTGGAACTTGAGGGAGAACTAGTGGCCGCCTTCCAGGCGGCGCTCAGGACGGCGGCCTTCATAGGCGGCCCAGCTCTGGAGAGTTTCGAACGAAACTTCGCCGATTTCTGTGGCACCCAATTTGCCATCGGCGTCAGCAATGGCACCGATGCCTTGAAGTTCGCCTTGCTGGCTGCCGGGATCGGCCGCGGCGATGCCGTAATTACCGTTCCCAACACGTTTGCTGCCACGGTTGAAGCCATTCTCCAGGTCGGGGCGCAGCCCGAGTTCGTTGACATCGACGCGCGCACGTACAACATGGATGCCGGCGAGCTCGCAAGACACTTCGACCAGCAATGTGAGATCGATGAGAACTCAGGAAGTCTTGTCAGCCGCCGGACCGGCAACCGCCTTGTCGCCGTCATTCCCGTCCACCTGTACGGGCAGATGGTTGACATGGACCCCATCCTGGAGCTGGCGGATCGCTACAGCCTGAAAGTCATTGAGGACGCTTGCCAAGCCCACGGAGCGCGCTACTTTTCGAGGAATCTTGACTCCTGGAAGAACGCGGGATCGATGGGAGCCGCCGCCGCCTTCAGCTTTTACCCTGGGAAAAACTTAGGCGCCTGTGGCGAGGCTGGCGCCGTCACCACCGATGACGCCGAGATCGCTCAGAAAGTCCGGATGTTGCGTGACCACGGTCAAGCCCGCAAGTACTACCACGATATGGAAGGTTTCAACGGCCGGTTGGATGCTATCCAAGCGGGCATCCTGGACGTCAAACTCAGGCGCCTGGCGGGCTGGAACAGATTGCGGAAAGCGGCTGCTGACACCTACCGCGAATTGTTCTCGCCCGTGCCCGAGGGAATCGCTTTGCCGTACGTCCCTTCCGGGTCTGAGCCTGTCTATCACCTCTACGTGATCCGCACCGACGACCGAGAGGGTCTGCAGGCGCACCTGGCCGCCGGCCAGATCGACACCGGCATCCACTATCCGATTCCGCTGCACTTGCAGGGGGCGTTCGCCCATCTGGGTTACAAGAGCGGGGACTTTCCGGTGGCGGAGGAGGCCTCGGCTCAAGTTCTTTCGCTTCCGATGTACCCCCAACTCCGCCGGGCGCAGCAGCAACGAATCGTTGAGAGGATCAGCGAGTTCACTTCCACGAAATCAGACATCTATTGCTCGGCAGCTAGTTGATCAGAGACTGCAGAAGCAACATGACCCAACTTTGAGGGTTGCAGAATGCAGTGAGGGGGGATCTTGCGGCGGGCCGCCTCGGCTTCGCGGGTTTTCCTAGGACGCGAGCTCGAATCACGAGACGCCCGCACCGGTCGCTGCATTCTGCAGCACTCACTGAATCCGAAGGGAGGTGAAACATGCGGAAGTATACCCTAGGCATGTGCGCCGTGCTTCTGGCGTTCATGCTAGGGCCTCCAGGGAAGTTACGGGCCGGCACCTTAGGACTGACTTTCGTCGGCGCCAGCAACTACCTGGGCAGCTATTACGTCGCTCCGTACCAAGTGTCCATCGGCGGCACGACGTACAACTTGGTGTGCGACGATGCTCTCGACAACGTTTCCGTGGGTCAGCAGTGGAATGCCACCACGGAGACACTCTCCAACCTCAACGGTACCCTGTTCTCACAGGGCCATCTAGACAACAATTCGAGCAAGACCATCTCGCAATCGCAAGCCTACGCGGAGGCGGGGTGGCTGGTAAGCCAGATCATCGCGAATGGTAACTCCACCGCCGCCGGGGAGTATCAGTACGCCCTCTGGGACCTCTTCGATCCGGGCTTCTCGAACACTTCGGGGACCCTCTCGAATGGCGAACCAGGGGCGGACCTGAACTCGGCGGAGCAGTCGGCTGTTAACGCGGACCTGACAACTGCCGAGTCTAGCTATACCAACTGTCCGAAGTGCTCAACGATGGTGATCTACACACCGTCTCCTCAAGGGAAGAATGAACCGCAGGAGTTCTTTGGCATGGGCACGCCTCAGGCCATGCCCGAGCCGATGACCCTGTGGTCATTGCTTGTGGTCTTGGTGGCGGTCGCCCTGGCTTACAAGTGGGTGGACAAGACAACTGTCGAGTCCTCCGCTTCGGCCAGCACGTAGATCAACATCCACAAACATCAACCCAACAACTTCACGATCACGAGGCGACGGCTCCGGAGTCGGTTGGCATCCCGCCTGTGTGGCTGTCCTCACAACCTGCCAAGCTCGGTCCGATGGCCGGGCTTGGCAGCGTTCATCGCCGTGCAGACAGGTAGGGTGAAAGTCGCCATGGGAGATCCCCTTTTTACCCTCGATCCGCTCAGCGATCCACGATGGGCGCGATTTGTTCTGTCACATCCCGGCGCGGCAATCTTCCATACATCAGAGTGGCTTCGTGCGCTCTGGCTAACTTATGGCTACCAGCCGTCCGTAATCACAACCTCGGGAAGGAACGAAGAGCTAAGAAGCGGTTTGGTCTATTGTCTGGTTCGCAGTTGGCTCACGGGGCGGCGACTGGTCTCTTTGCCGTTTTCTGACCATTGCGAGGTTCTCACAGACGGCGCAGAAGATCTTGGGGTCCTGCTGCGCGGACTGCTCATGGTCTCCCGGAAACAGAATTGCAAGCGTGTCGAAGTTCGTTCGGTCAGTCCGTTTCAAGCCGGAGAGCTCTCCACAAGAACTGCGTGCGACGGAAGATCCGTCGGGCCGAGCGTGAAGGCCTGCGCTGCGAAGAGGGTCGCTCTGCGCTGCTGCTCGGTCAGTTCTATCGTCTGCAGGTGATCTCACGCCGCCGGCAGCAGTTGCCGCCCCAGCCGCTGAAATGGTTTTGCAATCTGATCGATTGTTTGGGCGACCAGCTCAACATCCGCGTGGCGTCAAAGGATGGTCATCCGGTTGCTGCCATCATAACCTTGCGCTTCAGAGAAGTTCTCACCTATAAGTATGGGTGCTCAGATCTTAGGTTCCATCGCTTGGGCGGTATGCAGTTTCTGCTATGGAAGGCGATCGAGGAGGCCATTTCGACGGGACTTCGTGAGTTTGACATGGGCCGATCGGACCTCGATCGCCCCGGCTTAGTCACCTTTAAGGACCGATGGGGTGCCGCGCGGTCTAAGCTCAGTTACTGGGCTCGTCCTGCCCGGTTGATTGCCGGGCACGAATCAACCTGGAAACTCGACGCTGCCAAGAAGATCTTTGCGCATGCTCCGTCGACCTGTCTGACGCTCGCCGGGAACTTGCTTTACAGGCACATCGGTTGAACTGGAACCTCATTGAGAAGTCAAAGTCTCAATCTCAGATTTTCTGAGTTCGGGATCAAGCTTTCCGCGTCTCGGAACCTTTGCTGCCTGCTGCTCTCTGCCGCCGTCCTCGCCAGTTACTGGCGCCAATTGGCCGGCCTCGTCATTTTTTCATTCAGCCAAGATCAGTACTCCTACATAGTTCTAATACCCGCTGTCAGCTTGGCTCTTGGCTTCCGGCAAAGAGCAGCGATATTCTCGGAAGTCGAGTGGGCCCCCTTGCCCGGTCTGGTTCTGATGTTCTCGGGGCTGGCGGGGACGGCGGTGCAGGCGCGCCTCTGGCCAGTCGAATCGGCAGCGTCACTGTCCGCCACAATAGCCTGCGTTTGGGCACTCTTGGTTGGCATCTTCGCGCTCTCCTACGGCACCCACGCCCTTCGTGCCGGGCTTTTCCCGATCCTTTTTTCGGTCTTGATCGTGCCGCTTCCTCCTCGGCTGCTCGACAGTGCCAGCCTGATCCTTCAGAAGGCATCATGCCAATTGACGTTCCTGCTTATGACACTCGCAGGCACGCCGGTGCTGCAAAAGGGTTTCGTTCTTTCCACCCCGGGAGGTGGCATCGAGGTCGCCGCGCAGTGCAGTGGAATCCGGTCAACCCTGGGGCTCCTGATTGGAAGCCTCGTCGCCAGTCACCTGTTTCTGCGATCAACTTGGAAGAAGACGGCTCTGGCTTTCAGTGTCGTTCCGGTCTCGGTCTTCAAGAACGCCTTGCGGATAGTCACCCTCTACTGGCTAGGCGTTCACACCGACGAGCACTTTCTCACCGGGGCACTGCACCGCTATGGTGGCATACCCTTTTCGGTGCTGTCCCTGGGAGTTTTGGGGCCGCTGTTGTGGGCGCTCCGAAAGTCCGAGGCGCTGCCCCGGCTTGCGGTAAGTCGTGACAACCTAGGCTCCTCACGCCGAGTTGCATTACGCCCGACGGTCGACCGGGCATTGAGCGATTAGAGAGTCTGGGACGAACACCAGCCGGCCGCGGCAAAGGATGCTATTCTCAGCCTGCAGGGTCAGCCTCACTACGTGACCGTCTTCAGGAGTGCATGTGTTAGGGCATCGAAAGTTTGATCTCCAAGACTACCTCGGCGTCTTGAGGCGAAGACTGGTAGTGATCATCCTTCCAGTCTTCATTTGTCCTTTACTGGCGTACGCCGCCACTCGAGTCCTGGTCCCGAGGTATTTGTCTACGAGCCTGATTTTCATCGACCAGCCCAAGGTGCCGTCGGACGTGGTGAAGCCGATGACGACCGGCGACCTGATCGAGCGCGTTACGGCCATCCAGGAGCAGGTTCTGAGCCGAACCCACTTGGAACCCCTGGTCACGAAATACAGTCTCCAGCCGAACGGCGGCTCGGCCAGCGAAGAGGGGATCGACAGCCTGCGCAAGGCGATCGTGATCGCCCCGGCTGAATTTACCAACGGCTTCGCCAGTAACAGCCGCGAGCCGGTTCCCGGGCTGAGCATTAGTTGCACGGCAGCCAGCGCCTTGATTGCGCAGGGAATCTGCACGGACATCACCTCGATGTTTATCGAAGAGAGCCTGGAGCAACTGGAGCAGCTCGAACAGGGCACGATGGGCTTTATCTCCACGCAACTGGCCGACGCGAAGCGAAAACTGGATGAAGAAGACGCCAAATTGGCGGACTTCAAGACTCGAAATCTGGGGCGACTTCCCGACGACCAGGGAACCAATCTTCAGGTACTCTTAGAACACAGCACTGAGCTAGAGGCTGCGTCTCAGGCGCTCGATCGGGCCACTCAGGATCGAAGCTATGCTCAGTCTCTTATGCAACAACAACTTAATTCTTCACAGCTCGTTGTCTCGGGGCCCGTGCCCAGTGTCGACGAGTTGGAACAGCAGCTTGCCAAGAAGCAGACATCGCTCTCCGAAATGGAAGCCCAGTACACCAGCAAGTATCCGGAAGTGGCCAAGCTGAAGACCGAGGTCGAGGATCTTAAGAAGCAGATCGCGGAGCGGGCCACAGCCGAGAAGAGGGCTGAAGAAGCGCCCGCTTCGAAGCCGCCGCAGGACCGGCCGGAGTCACCGCAAGTTCAGCAGCTCCGGGCCCAAATTCATCAGGACGACGAAATCATCCGAACTCGCACTGAGGAAGAATCTCGCCTCAAGGCACAGATTGCACAATACGAGCAGAAGCTGCAGTTGAGCCCGGTGGTGGAAGAGCAACTTAAGAACCTGACTCGCGATCATGAGACGGCGCTCCATTTTTACAATGACTTGCTGGGAAAGCAGAGCCAATCGGACATGGCGACCGCCCTGGAGCGTCGCGAGGAAGGCGAGCGGTTTCGTTTGCTGGACCCGGCCAACTTACCCCTTAAGCCGGACTTCCCCAAGCGCGGCCTCTTCCTGGCGGGCGGGCTGGGAGGCGGGATTGCTGCCGGTCTGGCCCTGGCTCTGCTTCTCGAAATGCTGGATAAATCGATCCGGGACGAACGGGATATCGAGGTCCTGCTGAAGATTCCGAATCTAGGGACCCTTCCCGAGGTCCGAAGCTTGAAAGGTTGGAAGAATGACCCGCCCAGGATTCAACGGGACGAAAAGTTCACGGTCGGCTCGATTCTGACCTCAAAGGACTGAGCCAGACCTTGAGTACTCAAGGCGATCCTCCCAAGTCGAGTATGCCCCAGGCTCCGGCGGAGCAGCAGCAGGCACATACGCTTCTGGCGCTGGTCTGCGACCGTCTCCGGAGCCGGCCTGCCGAGAGTCGCCCCGTTGATGAGTCAAGGCGGCAGGGCTTCCCAGCGAGCGAAACCGAAAAGAATGCGACAAAACAAACAAGGGACGCCCGTCCTGCGGGCGAGGCCCGGCCAGACGATCAGCCTGAACTCGGAGCCGAGAACGTGAGCACGTCAAGCACAGAGTCGGTTACCTCGTTGTTGTTGCGGGAGCGCTGCATCAGAAGCGCCTGGAATCCTGATCCCAGCTCCCTGATGATTGATGAAGCTCTTGACTCAACTATCGGCCGCGAAGAGTTCCGTCGGCTGCGTACCTACCTCCATGAGATTCGAAGGAAACAGCCGCTGCGAAGGCTGCTGATCAGCAGTGCCTTGTCCGGCGAGGGCAAGACCTTCGTCAGCGCGAACCTGGCGCAAGCCATGGCCTTTCGCCCCAACGAGTCGGTTCTGGTGGTGGACGGTGACCTTCGCCTCTCCCGTCTTCACCGGCCGCTGGGGGCATCGGCCGGACCTGGGCTGTCCGAGTATCTTCAAGGCGATGCAGACCTGTTTTCCATCATTCAGCGCGGGCCAACCGACAACCTTTTCTTCATCGCCGGCGGCACGCCCCGAACGAATCCGGCCGACCTGATCAGCAACGGCAGGTTGGAAGCGCTCCTGCAGCGCCTGGCGCCGGCCTTTGACTGGATCGTCCTGGATTCGCCACCGGCCCTCCTTGTTACCGACGCCGCGGTGCTGGCCTCGCTGTGCGACGGCGTGCTGCTGGTGGTCCGGGCCGGCGTGACCCAGCTCGACATGGCCCGGAGGGCGCTCCAGATCTTTCGTAACAAACCCTTGCTCGGCACTGTCCTGAACGGATCCCAACCGCGAATGCCTTACGCCGACTACTACGGGCAGTCTCCGGCGACGGCACCCAAGAAAGACCGTCGCAAATGGAAATAAGTGTTCGGGGATGTCCAAGCCATGCGGAGCTGAAGCCGCTCGGCGGCGGCCGAACGGCCTGCTAAGGCGACGGGACCTGAACTGATTTGGTAGTTTGAGGGGCCACTTCCCCGCTCGAGGAGACAGCCATTACGTAGTGCGAGTAAGTCTGAGCGGGCAAGACGTTCCGGGTCCTGATGAGTTGTATTGGGTGCCACCGAGTTTCCGATGAGGGCGTAGGCGCCATTGGATTGTTCCGATAGACGTCATAGCTCGTAGCGCTGGTGTTGGGCTCCGAGTAAGGCTTATGGCGTGCGCTGTACCAACAGGCTCTCCGAGGTAGGTGAATCGGGGGCGTTGCTGATGAGCGTAGCCCCTCCCGTAAAGGTTCCGTACTTTGAGAGAGTGGTGTTAGGCCCATTCTTCGCTCCAAGCGAGGAGGGTGCCCCTGATTCCGTTGGAGGTTGAGCGACGGTTCTCGGACCCGATTTGATTAGAATCGGGCTGGGAAAATCTCAAGCAAAGGAGAACCGTCGTGGAGAAAACGTATCAGATCGGGGAGAGAAATGATAGTCGGAGGCTGGCCGAGTTCTTGGTCAGGAATGGGCAGGGCTTGCTGCCGATGGTGGAACTGATTGAGCAATCGCAGAAGGCGGTGGACGAGTTGATCGACGTGGTAGGGCGGGCGACGATCGAGGCCGTGTTAAGGCTGTCGGGGGAAGGGATCGCGGGTGCTCCGCATCCGGGCAAGAAGGGCGGGGCGATCGGTGGGCATGGGCGCGAAAGCGGGACGGTCTGTTTGCGGGAACGGAAGCTGCGCGTGGAGCGGCCGCGTTTGCGCAAGAAGGAGCAGGGAGAAGGAGGTGAGGTGCCGCTGCCGGCCTACGAAGCCATGCGAGCGGAGGGGAAGCTGGGAAACCGAATGCTGGAGATCCTGCTGCGCGGAGTCTCGACCCGGCCATACGCCGCCGTCTTACCTCAGATGGCGGAGACGGCGGGCGTTTCGAAATCGAGCGTCAGCCGGGAAGTGATCGAAGCCAGCGAGGAAGAATTGCGCGGCTTGTGCGAGCGCCGGCTGGAGTCTCTGGAGCTGCTGATCCTGTATGTGGACGGACTGCGCTTCGCCGACCACCAGGTGCTGGTGGCGGTGGGCGTGGACGAGCAGGGGCAGAAGCATGTGCTGGGGCTGGCGGAAGGAGCGAGCGAGAACAGCCAGGTGGTGAAAGGGCTGTGGCAAGACCTGGTGCAGCGCGGGCTGAAGACGGGTCGCAAATACCTCTTCGTGATCGATGGCTCGAAAGCTCTGCGGGCCGCGATTGAGGCGGTGTTCGGCGCCGACCATCCGGTGCAGCTGCGCTGCCGGAACCACAAGCTGGAGAACGTGAGCAGTTACCTGCCTCAGGAGCTGAAGCCGCAGGTGAAGGCCGTGATGCGAGCGGCCTTTCGGCTGCCGGCGAAGGACGGCATGGCGCGGCTGGAAAAACAGGCCGAGTGGTTGGAACGGGAATATCCCAGCGCCGCCAGCAGTCTGCGCGAAGGGCTGGCGGAGAT
>DATDGR010000061.1:0-6552 GCA_036521995.1 Terriglobia bacterium
TGTCTAACGTCGCAATGACCTGGTAGCGTGAATGCAAATCACATCCGATAATCAACATGTCGGCTCCTTTCCCGGCCAGCCTTGGTCTTGGACAACCTCAGCTTACCGGCCCTAAGGAGCCGACGCCATTATGGAATCAGACTTGTTTTGTAAGTCCGCGGCTCTTTCCGCGCGGGAATGAGATAATAGCTGGAGTTTCGCTGTGGAGGGACCATGCCAGCGATGCGGCCGTTTGCGGAAGGCTCCAAGGAGAAGCTGAGGGTTGCGCTCAAGCGCGCCCAGACCAAGGCTCAGTTCCAGACGGTGCAGTGCCTCTGGCTGCGGGCTGCGCTGGGCTTGAATGCTGAGCAGGTGGCAATTGCCCTCGGCTGGACGGCGGGTGCCGTGCGCAAACTGCAGTCGCAGTACCTGCGCAAGGGCGAAGCCGTCCTGGAAGGGCCGGGGCGCGGCGGGCGGCGGCGTCAGCTTCTGGGTCTGCACGGCGAATACAATTTGTTAAGGCGCCTGCGGAAGGAGGCATGGCCGAGCGGCGTGCTCGAATTCCGAAAGATTCACGCCGAGATGGAAAAGGCTGCAGGCCGCGAGCTGCTGCCCTCCACCGTTAACAAGATTCTGGAGCGCCACGGATGGCGCCGTCAGGCCCTGGTTACGATTCCATGGCACAAGGTCCCGCCGGGCATGGAGCCGCCTCCGCCCAACCGGACAGGGGTCTGGTATATGCCGACCGAGGACCCCGGTGGGTATGGTCTCCCCTCGGACTCGGGCTCCGACCCAAAGTGACGGGTCATCGCGAGACCCCATTCTCATGGCAGAAGGGCACCGGCGGAAGAGTCGTGGGCTGTGCCTGCGTCGTGCTTTCCGATGTAGCCGCTTGGGCCAAACCGGGGTTCTTCGCCATCGGCTGGCAAAGGACCGGCGACCGGCTTAAAGAGGCGGTCGGCGAGGGCGGTTTTAGGCCTAGGTATGTTCCTTTGATTTCACGTGCCGTGTTGAAATCTCCGCGTTTTTGGGAAAAGTGTATAATGTCGATACACTTTCGGGTCCTCATGACCAAGTTTTACTCTTGAGTAATAAATACCTCCTTTTTCCGCCCAGAATCGTTGGGTTGCGGCGGTAAGTGCTAGTAGGACCAAGGCGTAGGCTTACGGTCCCAGCGATGCCCGCGGAGTTCGGTACACAAGTCCTGGGGGAGCGGTCCCGCGCTCGCGGCGGCGATGTTCGATTCCACGTTCCTAAGCTTCCTCATGCCCGGGATGATCGTGCTAACCGTCTGATTCATAAGGATAAATCGCATGGCCATCTCGGCGAGAGTCATGCCCGGCGGCACCAGGAGCCTGAGCTTTTCCACCCGGTCGACCGTGGAGTTGAGGTTTTCAGGCACGAAGTAAAGATTTCGCCAGTCGCCCTGCGGCCATTTGCTTTCTTTTGTTAGAGTTCCGGTGAGCGATCCTTCGTCGAAGGGCACGCGGGCGATCACGGCCACGTCCTTCTCGCGGCAAGCCGGGAGGAGCTCATCCTCTGGGTTCTGGTCAAAGATGTTGTAAATCACTTGCACCGCGTCCACCAAGCCTTCGCGCACCGCTCGCACGCCGTTCCACGGCTCCCAGCGGTTCAGGCTGAGGCCGACAGCGCTTATCATATTCTGGCTCTTTAGGTTATCGAGCACCTTGAGCCAGCGATCGTCGTCCACCCAGGAGTCTTCCCAGGTGTGGAACTGGATCAGGTCTATCGACGGCGTGCCCAGGTTCTTGAGACTGATTTCGACGCTCTTCTCGATGTAGTCGGGAGGGTAGCAGTCGTCGAGGGTGAAGTTCCGGCGGCTCGGCCACTGCTGGTTCTTGGGTGGAATCTTGGTGGCGGTGTACACGCGCTTGCCCGGATTCGCTCTAAGTAATTGGCCCAGCAAGCCTTCGCTGTGGCCATTGCCATAGGCAAGGGCCGTGTCGAAGAAGTTGCAGCCGAGGTCTGCGGCGCGCTGGAGGGAGGAGACGGACTCCTGGTCATCCGAGCCCGTCCATCCGCCCATGCCCCACATGCCATAACCGATCTCACTGACCATCCAGCCGGTACGTCCGAATCTACGCTGTTTCAATGGGTTACCTCCGAGCAGAGATGCGGGCACATCGCGATGCGCCCCTGCTTGACCTGACCTCTTACCATAATTCAATCCCTCTGAATCGCGCCACCGATTTCAACCGATTTCATCTGGCACGGTTTCGCGTTATGCTGCTAGGTGAGGCTTGGGCCATCAGGAGGCGAGCATGGGGAATGCGTTCAACGGATTCGCGGCGGAGTCCTTCGAGTTCTTTCGGGAGCTGGCTAAGAACAACAATAAACAGTGGTTTGACGCTCATCGCGACGTCTACGAGACCCACGTGACCGGAGCGTTCCGGGGCCTGCTCGCGGCTCTCGTGCCGACGCTGCTCGATCTCAACCCGCACTTCGAAGTCTCGGGCAAGACGAACGCCAACCTTTCGCGGATCAATCGTGATATCCGTTTTAGCAAGGATAAAACTCCTTATAAATCAAATTTTTACCTATGGGCCTGTGACTCACGCCGGTCGCACCAGACTGATGGACGCCTGTATGTGGGGCTTTCAGCCGACTGCCTGACGGTGGGCTTTGCGAGCTATGCCAGCTGGGGGCGCGGGCCGAAGAGCGCCCTGGAGACGATCTTCAGGCCGCGTTTCCACAAGCATCGCCCCGAATTCGACAAACTTCTGCAAGGCATTGTGCGTAAAGGGCGTTACGACACCTATTGGCACCGCCAGGAGAAGGGCGAATGGGTCCAGCATCCGGGGCTGCCCCGCAAGGACGAGGACTGGCAGACGCTTCAGGCCTGGATCGTCCGCAAGGTTTTTCCGCCGGAGAGTAAGGCTCTCGAAAAACCTGCCTTTGCGGGCAAGGTCGAAGAGATCTTTCGTAACCTCTATCCGCTCTATGTCTTTACTTCCTTCCCGGGCCCAAAATGGCAGGCGGAGATTAGCAGTAGCAGCCGAAAGCCGGCGGTTGGTTAGACGCCCAGGAGCATTTCACATCTATCCCCTCTGGCCCTCCACTTCGGTCGTAGCATGGCCGTAAGCTATTAACCGCTCATCGTTTACCGTCCAAGCTCGGCCAGGCTTCTCTCGCCGGCGATGAGGCCTCAAAAATTTCCACTCTGCCGCCGCAACTTTTCCCGACCCTGAGTGTTCAACCGCTTTGAAGGACGTGCGCTCGCGTCGGCGGAAGGGGTCATGCCGGAGTCTCGATTAAGCCCGCACGCTGCTGATTCAGCTAAAGTTTTTGACAAGCCTCTGGGCGACCAGGAGAAAGCATCGCACCTCGTGAGCCGCATTACCTTCGGGCCGCGTCCGGGAGACCTTGAGCGCGTGCAAGCGCTCGGCCTGGATGCCTTTCTCAATCAACAACTCCATCCGGAGCGCCTTGACGACTCGGCAATAGAAGCTCGCCTGGCCGGTCTTCCCACCCTTTCCATGTCCACCGGCGAGCTGATGGAGAAATACCCGGATCCAAACCAAGTCCAAAGGAAACAATCGGTTGCAGGAGCCTTCACGGCTCGAAAGCCAGGGGGGGACAGCGGGGCCTCAAACGCCGAAGCCATGTCGACGGCTCCGATGTCGCCGGCTTCAATGGGGCAGTTTGGCGACACGCCCCGCGAGGTGCTAGCAGAACTGGGTCGCGAGGAGCTGCTGCGGGCGGTCTACAGCAGCCGTCAGCTCCAGGAGGTGATGGTCCAGTTTTGGATGAATCACTTCAACATCTTTGCCGGTAAAGGTCCTGATAAGTGGATGTTAACGTCGTTCGAGCGCGACACGATTCGACCCCGGGCGCTCGGCCGGTTTGAGGATCTGCTGGTCGCCACCGCTCAGAGTCCGGCCATGCTGTTCTACCTCGACAACTGGATGAGTTCGGCGCCGGGCTCGGATTGGGATGGACCCTTCGCAGCCGGTCCCAGGTTCTTCCCGGCTCGGCCCGGAGGCTGGCAGCGGTTCGGGCCCGGGCCGGTGCGTCAGAATCAGCCTCTGCCCGGCGGGCAGAAGCGGGGTCTCAACGAAAACTACGGCCGGGAACTGATGGAGCTCCATACACTTAGCGTGAATGGTGGCTACACCCAGAAGGACGTCACAGAGGTCGCGCGCTGTCTCACCGGTTGGACCGTCCTTCGGCCGCGGCAGGAAGCCGAGTTCTCCTTTAATCCCCGCATGCACGACCGCGGGGAGAAGACCGTGCTCGGTCACCGGATCACGGGCGGCGGCATCGAAGATGGTCTTCAGGTGCTGCATCTCCTGGCCACCCATCCGTCGACGGCCCAGTTCATTTCCACCAAGCTCTGCCGGCGCTTCGTGGCGGATGATCCGCCAGCGTCTCTTGTCCAGCGCACCAGCCGCGAGTTTCTGGCGAGCAAGGGAGATATGAGGGCGGTGCTGAAGACCATTCTCACTTCGCCGGAGTTCTACTCGGAGGCGGCCTACCGGTCTAAAGTGAAGTCCCCGCTTGAGACGGTGGCGAGCACACTCCGCGCTCTCAACGCCGAGACCGACGGCGGACCTCAGCTTCTCGGCCTCATCGCCCGCATGGGCGCCCCGATGTTCCTGTATCAGGCTCCTGCGGGATATCCGGACCGGGCCGGCGCCTGGATCAGCTCGAGCGCCCTCCTGGGCCGCCTGAACTTTGCCGCGTTGGTAGCCCAGAATCGCGTTCCCGGAACGACCGTGAGCCTGGATGGCGCGGCCGCCGAAGGCGCGCCGGCGGCAGAGGCGGTCGATCGCCTTAGTTACCTCTGGATGGGGACGACGCTTTCGGGAGGCAGCCGGACGGCGATTCTCGACAGCCTGGATAAGTCGGGAGCGGCGCCGTCCGGCCAGGGCGCGGTCGGCGACAGCTTTGCCACTTTACCTTCGGTGGCGGCGCTGGTCATTGGTTCGCCCGAGTTCCAGCGCCGCTGAGCTGCGAGCTTCACGGCGCAAACCCCGGGCGGTTTGATTTGTTCTCTGGCCGCGGCTGTGGCCCCGGCTACGACACCGAGTTTGGTTATGGCACTCTCGCGACGCTACTTTCTGAAGTCAGCCGGCCTCAGCCTTTTCGGCGCGGGCTTCGTGCCCCCTTTTCTGCGGCGCGCTGCTTACGCGCTGGATCAGCCCGGCTCCAGCGCCCGCAAGAAGATCCTGGTGGCCGTGTTTCAGCGCGGGGCGGCCGACGGTCTGAACACCGTGGTGCCTTTCGCGGACCGCACCTACTATTCACTCCGTCCGACCATCGCCATCGCGCCGCCGACCTCACGCTCGGAATCCTACGCCCAGGGGGCGATCGACCTCGACGGTTTCTTCGGCTTGCATCCGAGCCTCAGCTCGCTGAAGCCGCTTTTTGACGAGCGCCAGCTTGCCATCGTGCATGCCGCCGGTTCGCCCGACAGCACACGGTCGCACTTCGATGCCCAGGATTACATGGAAGCGGCCACGCCGGGCCTGCACTCCACGCCCGACGGCTGGCTGAATCGCTATCTGGAGGCTGTCCCGCTGGCTGAGGCCACGCCCTTTCGCGCCGTGGCCTTCGCGCCGCGCATGCCCCTTACGCTTCTCGGCCCGGCGCCCGCGCTGGTGCTGGACGATGTGAAGAGCTTCCGCTTTCGCACCATGGATTCGCTGGGACACAGTGCGGGTCCGTCGGCGCTTGAAAGCGGCTTCGAGGCTATGTACGCCTCCACCGCCGATCCTCTGCTCGACCGCACGGCCAAGGAGATGTTTGAGGCCGTCTCCACCTTGGACGGCATCGGACGTGCCGACTACCAGCCCGGCCACGGAGCTCAGTATCCGAACGGGCTGCTTGGAAAGAGCCTGCGGCAAGTGGCCCAGTTGATCAAAGCGGACGTGGGCCTGGAAGTTGCCTTCGCGGAGGTCGGTGGTTGGGACCATCACGTGAATGAAGGCGGAGTGCAAGGACAGCTCGCGAACAGCCTGAAGCAGTTTGGCGAATCGCTGGCCGCCTTCCATCAGGATCTGGGCGACCGCATGTCCGACGTGGTGCTGCTCTCCATGACGGAGTTCGGCCGCACGGCGCGAGAGAACGGCAATCGCGGCACGGACCACGGCCATGCCAACGTCATGTTTGCGCTCGGTGGACCCGTGAAGGGCGGCAAGGTGTACGGCGAGTGGCCTGGCCTGGGACCGGGTGAGCTCTACGAGGGGCGTGACCTGGCGCTTACCACCGATTTTCGCGACGTGTTCGCCGAGGTGGCGGTGCGGCATCTCGGCGCCACTGAAACGCAGACGATCTTCCCCGGATTCAGCGTGTCGCCAGCGCGTTTTCGAGGATTCCTGGGTTGAGGCCAAGTAGCGCCGGGCTCAGCCCGGCATGTGCCGACCTAAGGGGTCGGCCCCACAGGATATCACGGGCGAAGCCTTGGCTAGTTCCAAACCTGAAAGGCTACCCAAGAGCGGTCAAGACAAAGACTGAGCAAGGCAAGCTCCGGGTCGTTCGGCAGGCGAAGTGACTCGGGCGATTGAGCTGGGACCGGCTCACAACCCGTGGGAAGCTGGTCCCGGCGCTCTC
>DATDGR010000062.1:0-19721 GCA_036521995.1 Terriglobia bacterium
GTGAAAGGCGATGGGGCGGCCAAAGAGGAATTCGATACGCTGGCGAGCGGCCTGTTCTTCCTGGGAGCGAGACACGGTTATCCTGTCTTGTTCTGGAAGAGCAGAGACTGAGTCAGGTTCGCGCAGTCGCGCAGGCAATTACACGGAGATGAAGAAACGCCGGCTTGGTGAGAGTGGTGTGCCCGAAAGTGTGCCCGACACGGGGTGAACCCACGCGAATGCGGGTCAGCCAAATTGTTGAAAAATGGAGAGAATGTGTACGTGAGTTGCGCAAAAAGACGTCAGCTTTTGATCCTAAGTCTGGCGCGTCTGCCAATTCCGCCACTTTCGCTAAAATAGAAATCGTCTTGTTTCAATAACTTATAGCCGATATTGCCAGCCTCCTTTCGTTTATTTTCCGGTGTGCCCATTGAGGCCTCAGTTTGCTCCCACCCGCCGCGTGCCGGAGAAACATCCGAGGGTAAAGCCGGGTACATTTCGTCGCTAGTGATCCTTTGCCTGGCCAAGCCAGTGACAAGTATAAATCAAGGATCATAACGAAGATAATGAGCTTCCTTGGCTCCTGGTTTCGCCAGGTTCCAGCCGCACGATGCGTCCAGCGAGTTCCGCCTGCGACCATTTGAGTGAAGGATCTCCCCGACGTCGTTACAAGATCCCACAGCCTTAGCCGAGAGCGTGCACCGGGTGGCAATCGAAAGCTCCTTGACAGGGCGAAAGCCTGTCGCTAAAGTGTAAATAAAGCCGGACTTCAACGATGCGGATCTCGAGCAAAGGATTGTATGCCCTGGAGGCCATGATCCGACTGGCCCGGAACTACACCCAAAGCCCAACCAAGATTCACGAGATCGCGGTTCAGGAAGATATTCCCGAAAAGTTTCTGGAGCTGATCCTCCTCGATCTCAAGGCCGCGCGGCTCGTTGAAAGTTTGAGGGGCGCCAATGGGGGCTATCGGCTCCGGCGGGCGCCAGACAAGATCTTCCTGGGCGAGATCATTCGCACCGTCGACGGCCCGCTGGCTCCTCTCGGTGACGCCGAGACCTTGCGGCGGCTCGTGAGGAACGACCGGAAGCATAGCTCGCTCTACCAGGTGATGCTCGATGTGCGCAACGCCGCCGCGGGCATTCTCGATCACACGTCACTCGCCGACCTTTGCCGGGAGCCGCTTCGAGGGGGATAGGTGTCCTAAGGCAGAGTCAGCCCACGCCTTGATTCCGGTCGCCAAAGAAAGCAGTCGTACCTCCAAGCCAGTCGTGCCTGATGAAGCCTAGGTCAGGTGCCCACAACGGTCGTGCGCCGATATTTCGGCACGGCGACGGAATTTAGGCGGCCTTTCGCTCTCCAGCGCTCTTCGTTCGACCCTCTCTGAAGCCACTCCGCTTCACCAACTAATCTGTTTTCAAGTGGTTTGAACCGAATCAGCCAAACGCAACCGGTTTGGTATGGGCTGTGCCATGCGCAATACCGCGGGGTAGCCAGGCAAGAATGTTGAGGGTAACTAAGTCCGACGAAGCGGATGCAACCTGCTTCAAGCTCGAGGGCAAGTTGACGAGCTGTTGGGTGGACGTGCTGGAGCAATGCTGGGTGCAGGCGGTTGTCGAGTATTCGGGCAAGCGCATGGTGGTCGATCTGAGCGCGGTAACGTATGTTGACGGACGCGGGACCGAACTTCTGGGCCGGATGTATCGAGACGGCGCGGACTTTCAAGCTCGAACCTGCCTGGCAAAGGGCATCGTGGACGAGATCAAGTCACCGATGGGAGGGGTGGCCAAGGCCCGGTAATGGACCTAATGAATCAACGGACGCTCCCGATTAAACTCGCGCTGACGCTGCTCGTATCTGTCTCGAGGCTCACGGGGCAGGACGCCACTGCGATCAAGCTGACGTTGAAGCAAGCGGTTGAGCTGGCGCTTCGGGAGAATCCCGGGGTGCAGATCGCCGTCCTGGACTTTGCTGAGAGCAAGGAGGACCGCAACATCGCGCGCTCCGGGCTGTTGCCGGAAGCTGACCTGCGGGTGTCCGACCAGGCAGTGCGTCAGAACATCGACGCACTGTTTGGCAAACCGTTTCCGGGAATTCCGCAGCACATCGGTCCTTTCCAGGTGTTCCAGGCCGGGCCGAACTTCTCTTTTCCCGTGCTGGATCTGAGCGCTTTCCGGCGCTGGCAGGCGGCCTCCCACGAGGTGCTGGCGAGCGGGCATGATTCAGACAACGTTCGGGAGCAGACGGTTCTGCTGGTAACCTCACAGTATCTCGGGAGCCTCCAAGCCTCAGCCAACGTTGCAGACGCGCAGTCTCGGGTTCAGTTGGCGCGGGCCCTGTACGATCAGGCGGTGGATCTCCAGAAGAATGGTGTAGGCACAGGGCTCGATGCTTTGCGAGCCCAGGTGGAGCTACAGAACGAGCAGCAACGGTTGATCGAGGCCCAGACCGATCTCAAGACCTCGCTTTATGGTTTGACACGCCTGCTCAACCTCGATCCGACCCGTTCGGTTGAGCTTACCGATCAAATGAGTTTTTTTGAGACTCCGGAATTCAAGGGCAATACCAGCCTGGAGCAGGCCTACGCGCAGCGCCCTGAGATGCTGGCGCTCCTTGAGCGTGAGCGGGCGGCCGAGTCCTCCCGGAAACAAGCCGGTGACCGGCGCCTTCCGACCCTCGGCGTCAGCGGAAACTGGGCTTACACCGGCCTGTCGCTGCCCACTTCAATCCCAACCTACACTTACACAGCAAGTGTGGATGTCCCGCTCGTGACCAGCGGACGGATCCGTGCAGAGATCACCAAGGCTGATCTGGAATTGAAGAAAATCGATCAGCAGCGTCAGGACTTGAGAAACCAGATCGCGCTCGAAGTCAAGACATCGATGGCTCAACTCGAGGCGGCGCGCCACGAAGTGGACGTGGCCAACCAGGGTGTCAAGCTGGCTCAGGACGAAGTCGACCAGGCTCGCGACCGCTTCGCAGCCGGTGTGGCCAACAATATCGAGGTGATTCAGGCCCAGAATGCGCTGGAACGAGCCAACGACAACCAGATTTCCGCGCTTTACAACTACAACGAGGCTCGCGCCGATCTGGCTCGTGCGACCGGCCACATTCAGGACCTTTACGTGAAGTAGTCGGGCGAGGGCGAGGAAACAATGGACACACAACTGGCTGAACTCGAAAGCGAGATGAGTGGGACGCCCCGGGAGCCCGAGACCGGGAGCGCGTCGGCGAAGAAATCTCCTGCAGGGATGGCGAACCCCAAGGTTCGGCGAGGACTTATCGGAGCGGTGCTCTTTCTCGCCGTCGCCAGCACAATCTTGTATCTACACTACCGCGATCGTGTGTCGACCGATGATGCCCAAGTGGACGGCCACCTGGTGCCTATGGCGTCCAAGGTTTATGGCACTGTGGCCGAGGTGCTGGTGAAAGACAATCAGCCGGTCACGGCGGGCCAAGTCTTGGTGCGAATCGACCCGCGCGATTACCAGGCCAAGGTGGATCAGACCAAAGCCGCCTTCCAGGCCGCTGAGAGCGACTTCCGCGCGGCCAGCGTGGGGGTCCCACTGGCGAATGAGACGACCCTCAGTGGAACCAGCGACGCCGATGCACAACTGGCGAGCGCCCAGGCCAATTATGAACGGGCAAAGCTCGCATACCAGCAGGCCTCCACGGCTGATCTGGCTGATGCCGAGGCCCAGGTGGCTAAAGCCCAGGCCGACAACGACAAAGCCCAGTCGGACCTTGAACGCATGAAGCCGCTGGCGGCTAAAGCTGAGATCTCACAGCAGCAGCTCGATTCTTACCTGGCAGCCGCTAAGGTAGCAGCGAGCGAGTTGCAGAGCTACCAGCAGAAATCGACGTCCGCGCAGCAGTCGGCCGCGATCGCCAAGGCCGCGATGATTGCGGCTGAAGCACAGGTAAGAGGCGCGGAGGCCGAAGTCGAACAGGCGCAAGCCAACCGAAAGCAGGTGGCGGTGCGGTCATTCGACGCGGACTCAGCGACCGCGGCCATCGCTCAGGCAAAGGCTAACCTGGATGCGGCCGAGCTCAGTCTTTCCTATACCGCCATCACGGCGCCCGTCGACGGCGTGGTCACCCACAAGTCCGTCGAGGTCGGCGAAATTGTCCAGCCCGGTCAGGATCTGTTCGTCCTGGTTCCCCTCAACGACGTCTGGGTGACGGCTAACTTCAAAGAGACGCAACTCGCGAGCGCCCGCCCGGGCCAGAGGGCTGAGGTGCATGTCGATATGTACGGCCAAACCTTCACCGGACATGTCGATTCGATTGCTGGTGCTACCGGCTCCCGGCTGAGCTTGTTGCCTCCTGAGAACGCCACCGGCAACTTTGTCAAAGTGGTGCAGAGGATTCCAGTCAAGATCGTGCTGGACCCCGTTCCGCCTGATAAGGCCATTCTGCGTCCTGGAATGAATGTCGATGCGACCATCGTAACCAAGTGACGAGGAGCGACCCGAATGAAGGCAAAGAAAGCAGTCGATGAACAAACCCTGGTGCGGTCCGGACTGGAAGGCGATCCGGACGCTCTGGACGCGCTTTTTTCCCGCTACGCACGGCCGCTCTATCAGACCGCACTCCGGGTGCTCGGAAACCCTGAAGACGCCGAAGATGCTCTGCAGGATGGTCTGCTGTCCGCCGTGCGCAATCTCACGCGCTTCGAAGGGCGCAGTCAGTTCTCCACTTGGCTGACGCGCATCGTGATCAACGCCGCCCTGATGCGTTTGCGCAGCCAGCGCGTCCGGCGCACGGTTTCGATCGAGCAGGAGGACCCCGAGCAAGGTGATCTCACGCTTGGCAGTCGTATTCCCGACGCCAGGCCTGGCCCGGAAGAAAGTTACGCGCGGAAAGAGCGTTTCGAGATCCTTGAGCGCGGCCTGGAAACCCTGCCGCCGGCACTCCAGTCGGCGGTGTGGCTGCGCGACGTCGAGGGTCTTTCGACGACTGAAGCCGCGCGAACCCTGGGTCTCTCAGAAGGCACCCTCAAATCACAACTCCACCGCGCCCGAGGCAGACTTTCCCTGCTCATCCGCCAGGGGCGCGGACTCCACGGGGAGCCCGCTGCCGCCTGAGCACAGCCTTGACGCCGTTAGTTGCGAAGCAGTTGAGTCCTTGGGCTCAACAGCTTACAATGGGGCACGAGAGGCGAAGGAGGAGTTTATGATTCGAATTGGCAGATGGACGGGTCTGGGGGTCCTGCTTGGAGTCTGGCTTGGCGCCAGCGCGGCTTTGGCGCAGACCGGAGGGCTTACCGGTCACGCCACGCTGCAGGATGGAAGTGCGTGCGTCAAATGTCCGATCATCATCGACCGTCAGAGTGTAAAGGGTCACTACGAAACCAAGACCGACAAAAAGGGCAACTACGTTTACGTTGGGTTGCCCCTTGACAATTACAAGGTCACGCTTCAGGACCCGAATGGCAAGACCCTCTTTTTCATCGGTCACCACGTGGGAATCGGCGATCCGACCGAAGTTAACTTTGATCTGCCCAAGGAGGTGTCCCAGCAGCAGCAGGCCAATCCCGAGCAGGTCAAACAACAGGAACAGAATCAGAAGGAGCAGAAGGAGTTTACCGGCCTGAAGCAGATATTCGATCAGGGTGTTGCCCTTGAGGGCCAGAAACAGTATGCGGAGGCCGCGGCCATGTTCCAGAAGGCCGAGCCCCTCGCGAAAGACAAGAATCTCGCGGCCGTGCTGGAGCACGAGGCGGACGCCTATCGCAACGCCAAGATGTACGATCAGGCGATCGCGGCCTATCAAAAGTTGATCGCCATGAACCCGAACGATGCCACTTTCCATAACGGCCTGGGAACCACTTATGCAAGCATGGATAAGATCCCGGAGGCTCAGGCGGAATTCCAGAAGGCGGCGGAGCTGAATCCCGCGGGTGCCGCCCAAGCTTACTATAACCTCGGCGCCATCCTGAGCAACGCCGGCAAGATGGATGAGGCGGCGGATGCCTTCAAGAAAGCGACCGTGGCTGATCCCAAGTACGCGGATGCTTACTTCCTCGAAGGCCAGGCCCTGATGGGCAAGGCGACCATGGGGGCCGACGGCAAAGTGGTTCCGGCGCCGGGAACGCTCGAGGCCTTGCAGACCTATCTGCAGCTTGATCCCAACGGCAAGTACGCGGCCACCGCCCAGGGCATGATCCAGTCGATTACCGGTGAGGTGCCGACGGAGTTCAAGGCAAAGAAGAAGAAGAGTTGAGGCGGAGTCTTGTCCCCTCACCGCCAGGCGCCTCGAAAGAGCTTCGTGTCTGCAAGTGAGCCGGGACGTTTTGCGGGAGCTCGCGTGCAACGCCTTTCTGTCCGGTTTCATTATCTGTTGGCTCTCGTGCTGCTCGCTCCGCTTCTCTCCGCTGACGTCATCACTCAAATGAGCCCGCAGGGGCGGCAAGTGGTGCTCCAGCGCGATGCGATCGTGGTGAAGCAGGATTCCGCTTCGATTGTCTACAAGCATTTCGACCTGAAGCAGCAGCGCGTGGTCAAGGTGGTCCTCCAGGAGAGCAGCCTTCCCTATGAGGTGAATCGGAGCGCGCCTGACGCCCGCAAGCAGATCGTGGACCTATGGAAACGATTCGGCTTTGTCGCCACGGTCACCGATACGGCCGGCAAGACCACCCGCGTGTACGACGCCTATATCGATTTCTACCCTCCGGGCGGCTCAGGCTCGCTGCTTGAGTCGGTCCCGGCCCGCACGGATTTCCCGGTCGCCTTAGCGAATGGAGGTGCTGATCTGGTCGACTTCGCCGACGTCGCCCGGGTTGAGCTGCAGGGCGATCAACTGCGAGTGACGCTCGCCAACGGCCAGGTGAAGGACGGCCGATTTCTCATGCCCACTTCAAAACCGGTCGAGGCCCGCTTTCTCGGCATCACGGAGCGCTACGATCCTTCGAGCGAAGACGTTTTTGACTTTTCTCTGCCGCTCGCCCGCATCAAAGAGATTGATTTTGAGCATTGAGTCGGCCCCCACAGCTACTTTTTCTTCTCGGCGGCCCAGAGACCACTCGACAGTGCGCGCCCGCAGAACGGGCAATAGTTGATGCCAAAGTAGTCGTAGCCCCGGCTGCCGGCGGATCGCAGGAAGTACTCGGTGTCGATCTCATTGACGATACGCCCATCGTCGATGCGATGCTTGGCACCGACGTACATCGCGCCCCGCTCCACCGCGTCCCCTAAGGCGTCACAGCAGTTCATGCCGGGTCCCTTTCTCAGGCTTTTCGCACCAGCTCATATACCGTGATCTCCGGCGGAGCTCCCATCCGCATGGGGATGCCGATGGTGCCGATGCCGCGGTTGACATAGAGCTTGCCGCCTGGCTTCTCGAACCAGCCCCAGACGTAGGGTGTGATCAGGCGGCTGGGAGCGATCTGCGGGCTGATGAATTCCAGCGCCACTTGACCCCCGTGCGTGTGGCCGGCGAGGCTCAGGTCGATGCCAAGCTCCGCGGCCCGATCGAAGGTGTTGGGGTTGTGGCTGAGTAGAATGTTCGCCGTGTCATTCCGGACCAGCGGCTGCACGCCCTCAAGGTAACGGCGGACGATCCCTTCGGCGTGTTCGCCCGCGGGGTGATGCGTCTGGTAGTCGACGCCGATCAGGTTCAGCTCATCCCCGCCCGCGCGCAGGGCTGCATTCGCGGTGCGAAGGATGCTGGTTCCCTGCGCGGTGAACAGACGCGTGATCGAATCCGTGACCCTGCTCCAGGCCTCGTGGTTGCCGAGACAGCCGAACAGGCCGTGCGGCGCCCGCAGCCCGGAAAGCGCGTCCACCACCGCGCCCTGGGTGGAAGGGTCCCAGATCACGTAGTCCCCGGTGAGCACGATCAGGTCAGGGTTCAGCCGATTGGTGAGATCAACCACGTGCCGGATTTCTGTTGCGGTCATGAACGGTCCGATGTGGATGTCGGAGAGCTGCGCCATGCGGAAGCCGTCAAACCCCTTAGGAAGCCGCTCGAGCGCGACGCGGTACTGGTTGGTTTCGATCTCGAGCCGCCCATGGACAAGGCCGTAGAAGGCCGCGGCAAAGGGGATGGTTCCCGCTGCCATCGTCGCCTGCTCGAGAAAGCGCCGCCGCGAAGACTTCGGCGGTGCGGAAGCGGAAACGGCCACATCCTGAGACCTCTTCCCATCTTGGAAAAGACGGCGGGCAAACCGGTAGAGCCACCGCCCGGCGCGGAACAGGTAGTCCGGCAGCCGCAGGATGACGACCAGTAGAAAGCCGATCACCGAACCGAAGAGCCACCAGTTGAAAGGAGCGTCCAGCAAGGCGTCACTGGCCGTCATCCGCGTATGGGTCCCGGTGTGCGCCCACCAGAGCGGGACCAGGTTGTAGACCATGACGAACGCATAGACTCCGAGCGCCACCGCCCCGATCCGCTCCCGCCAGGTTGCGCCCGGAATCAGGCGCCGGCCGAGCGCCCGCAGGCGGCGAATCCAAAAGATCTGGCCACCGATCATCAGGAAAATGAAAAGCACGGGAATGAGAACTTCAAAGATAAAGAAAGGAAATCGCGAAGAGGACATACTCTAATAGAGTGACTTTTCGCCCCTCGCGTTGCAACCGGTCAACCCAATTCCGTTCGTCGGCTCGGTAGACGCGGTAACCACACGGCACGGTTTGTGTGCCGTGGGCTCTTCGCCCAAAAACCCACGACACTGAGAAGCGTGTCGTGGCTACCACCATCTATCCTCACGGCAGCACCCGGAAGGGCACGTTGCTCGATAGCGTACCGCTGGGTGCCACGACCTGGACCGTGCCGGTGCTCGCGCCGGCCGGTGCGGTGGTTGAGATCAGCGAGCCCGAGATCACCTTGAAGACAGCCGGCGTGCCGTTGAAGGTGACGCTGGTTCCACCCGTCAGCTTATTACCCAGGATATTAACCTTCATCCCGACCTTGCCGGAGGTGGGGTTTGTTTTCACGAACGGGCCAAGGCCCAAAGACAAGCTGAAGACGGTTCCAAAAGGGGCGCCGCCCTCAACGTCGTTACCGAACGTTGTCCCGTAGAACGTCCCATTGGTATCCTGGACCAGGCCCAGCCACGGGTAACGCGCCGTCGGCGCAACCGCTTAAGGAGCAAAAGCTGTAAAGTGTCGTCAGCGCGCCACGCGGGGTGATCTTGAAGATTGTGCCGCAACCGCCGAAGCCAGAGCAGCTGACCCCGCCAAACTCAGTTGTCCCGTAAAAGTTTCCATCAGTGCCCTGGACCAGCCCCGCGCCGGGGTTGGTGCCGTCGGCGCATCCGCTTTGCGAGCAGAAGCCGTACAGCGTAGTGAGCGTGCCACCCGGAGTGATTTTGAAGGCCGTCCCGCCGCCGTTGGCTCCATTAATGCTCGTTGTCCCGTAAAGGTTCCCATCCGTGGCCTGGACCAGTGTCCCGACGGAGATCCGGCCGTCTGTGCAGCCGCTTTGGGAGCAAAAGCCGTACAACGTCGTCAGCGTGCCGCTGGGCGTGATTTTGAAGACTGTGCCGTTGCCGGTGGGACCGCCGCTGGACGTTGTCCCATAGAAGCTTCCGTTGCTGGCCTGCACCAGCCCTCCCAAGGGTAACCCGCCGTCCGCGACGGTGAAAGCGTGCAGCGTGGTCAGCGTGCCGGTCGGGGTGATCTTGAAGACCGTGCCACAGCCTCCGGAGGGATTACAGTTGTCGTCCCCGCCGGCTCCCGTGGTCCCGTAGAAGTTTCCGTCGGCCGCCTGAATCAGTCCCCAGGGGTTCAAACCGTCGGTGCAATCGCTTTGTGAGCAAAAGCTGTACAGCGTGGTGAGCGTACCGCCTGGGGTGATCTTGAAGACCGTCCCAAGGCCGTTGGCCCCGCCGAATTCCGTTGTTCCGTAGAAGCTCCCATTGGTGGCCTGGACCAGACCTCCCCTGGGGTTTTCTCCGTCGGTGCAACCGCTCAGGGAGCAAAAGTTGTAGATCGTCGTCAACGCGCCACCCGGTGTGATTTTGAAGACTGTGCCGGGGATGTTCGTCGGGTTTCCTTCCGTTGTCCCGTACAGGTTTCCATCGGTGCCCTGGACCAGCGGCGCCTCGTAGGGCTGTTGGCCGTCCGCGCCGGCGAAGATGTGGAGAGTGGTGAAAGTCTGCGCCGGCGAGCCAGTCGCCGCTAGCAGCATCATCAGGATCGCGGCAACCGCCTACGTTGCCCATCCGCGATTTCCTCGCGTGCTTGTCATGGAATCCTCCTTAAGTTTCTTGGCGGCGATTATGGACCGCTTTGAGCCACGAAGGTAGGTCAACAACCCGGTCATAAGTCATCAGTGAGACGGTTGCCGCGGTTGGGACAGCGCCAACCGTGGTTACCGCCAATCGGGCCACCGGAAGAAAGCCCACGGCGAGAAATGCGTTCGCCGTGGCTACCGCTAAAGCCATACCCTAGCCCAAGTTCCGCGGTCTCAGGTTCGTTTTGGGTTCGTTTCGGGTTCGTTTTTTCGGCATCCCGAGAGCCTCACTGATTCTAAGCAACTTATCTCACCAGTCATCGTCAAAGCTCGGGTTCGTTTAGGTTCGTTCTAGGTTCGTTTTTCGACACTTTCGTTGATTCTAAGCAACTTCTCGGGTTCGTTTTTGCAATTTTTTGACCGCGGGGGCCCCTAAACAAGCCCCTCGGACCCCGAGGATAACTGTCTTGAAGTCCCCCCGCTCGTCCAACCCGGCCCGACTTCGCCACGCCAAACTCAGAATTGCACGAGCTGCGCTCCATAGGTCCATGCTCCATACGCGCTGACGCAACCAGAATCATTGTCACCCTCAAACCCGGCAGCCCGGGTTCATGTGGCCCGCCACCGCGCCCTTCACCACCTGCTCTCTTCGATATATCAAATATACACTTATTTTAATAACACGAGAGCTAATATCGATCGCTTTTCTAGCGTGAGGAGCGCAGCCGAAAACAGACTCCTGACTCGTACCGCAGGCCTGGCGGCCAGTAACAGGGCCACGGGGCCGAGGCACACCAGCCCGCCACCGGACGGCCAGGCTACAGCGGCGACCCTTAACAAGGGTGTTGTGCGGCAGTGGTATAGTGTAGCGGCCCCGCGCAAGCGGGCTTGTGCCAGTGTCGCGAAGCCAGGGACACGGGCGGAATCGACCGACTGAACTCTGAGTCAGACCAAAAGGAGAAGATGCCGTGAACAAGTACTTGATGGAGTTGATCGGAACGTTCTTTCTGGTCCTGACGGTGGGATGCACTGTGATCCCGGGCTCGCCGGGAGTCATCGCACCTCTGGCCATCGGCTCGTCGCTGATGATCATGATTTTCGCCGGCGGCCACATTTCGGGTGGGCACTACAATCCCGCCGTGACGCTAGGAGTATGGTTGCGCGGGCGCTGCGATACCAAAGATGTTGTACCGTATTGGGTCGCCCAGGTTATCGGCGCGGTTCTGGCCGCACTGGCCGCGAAGTTTCTGGTAGGCAGCCCCGCGTCTCCGCCTGGAAGCCTGAAGGTGGGTCCGGCATTCCTGGCCGAGTTCCTTTTCACTTTCGCCCTGGTTTTCGTGGTGCTGAACACGGCGACTGCGAAGGGCACGGAGGGAAACTCGTTTTATGGCCTGGCCATCGGCTTTACGGTGGCTGCGGGAGCGTTCGCTGTGGGCGGCATCTCGGGCGGCGCCTTCAATCCTGCGGTAGCAGTGGGCGTGTCTTTGATGGGGCTGGCGGCCTGGCCAAACATCTGGATCTACCTGGTGGCTGAGCTGGCAGCGGGAGCCGTGGCGGCCGTAGCGTTTAAGACCATGAACCCCGGGGACAAGTAAGCATCCGGTTTTCCAACTTCGAAACGTCACTGAAACAGGGACGCCGTGGCGGGCGAGGGGCGGCTCGCCGTGGCGTCTCAACCTTTACCCACAATGGAATCAGCGTTCTCACAGGTGAGCCGTCTCACCGGCAGCCGATGTCGAAGGATCACTGCCATGCTGAAGGAACCGAAGGTGACCGGATTCGGAATCATAAGCCGGGCTCGTTCCGTGGTTCTGGCCTTCCTCGCCTTTAGCACGATAACCGCTACGCTCGCGGCGCATCCGCCGCGTCAGGACCAGACTTCTGCACAACCAAGCAGCGGAGCCCAACCGGCTCCAAGCGGGACGGCCGGCGGGGCGATGGCTGGGATGCCGGGCATGGATCAGAACCTGAACCCGGCGACCTCGGGCGGGCAGCCGTGGTGTCAGGATAACTTCTGGTCGACTTTGAATCATCGGGTGTCGGGCTGGTTTCTGCTCTTCTGGGGTCTCACGGCGTTACTGGCAGGGCTGCAGTGGCCGCGGCGCACGTGGTGGCGATTCGTGCCGCCGATGATGCTCTTCGGGTTAGCGGAGTTCCTCTTCTTCCGAAACGATCCTGAGACGTGGCCGGTGGGTCCGAAAAGTTTCTGGGCCACCATGCACAACGCCGAGGACTTTCAGCATCGCGTCTTCCTGCTTCTGATCATCCTGATCGCGCTGGTGGAGCTGCTGCGCGCCGCCGATCGTCTGCCTGATCTGGCGGCAAAGTACGCTCTACCGGCTCTCGGCGGCTTCGGAGCCGTCTATCTCTTCTTCCACAAGCACGGCGGTCCCGAGATGGCAGCCATGATGGACCACCCGCAGCAACCCGGAATGGTTCTGAGTCCGGGCATGCAACAGATGATGGCCAGCATGAAGCTGGTTCGCCACGAGCACTTGTGGTTCTCGATCTTTGGCTTCTCGCTGGTGGCCGCCAAGCTCCTGGCCGACACGGGACATCTGAAAGGCCGCTGGGGAGCGACTCTTTGGTCGGTGTTCGCCGTGCTTTTGGGGGGTTACATGATCGGCTATATCGAATGAAGCCAGCAGGAGTCGAATGGGCTTGCGCGGCTGGCTGTCGTAGGCCTATAGTTAGATGAGGCCCGAGGCGTCCGGTACGGGAAGCGCTAGGGAGTACGTGGTCATGGTGAGAAAAGTTTGCTTCGGCGCGAGCCTTGCAGTTGCGCTCCTGGCGCCAACTGTGATGGCTCTGCTGCTTGCCCCGGCGGTCATGCTCGGGCAGCAGCAGAACAAACAGAATGGCCAGTCGAGGCTTCAAAAGAACCAGCAGACGAACGAACCAACCGACCAGGTGGCCCCGGCGACGGCCCCGCTTATGACAAACCCCGAAGGACTCTTGCCGGTGCTTCCCATGGGACCGCTGCCGCGGTCGAACGGCTCTCCAAATTACACAAACCAATACCTGAACCAGACCATCAATCAGAAGATCTATCAGCAGCTATTCCAGTTCGTTAACATGGCGGAGCCTCAAGCGGGTGGTAATACGTCGAACCCGAACGCCAACCAGTTGAGTAACGGCGGACTTAACGGCGTAGCCCAGGCCAACACCAGGGGCGCCAAGAACGCTCGCGGGCTTTCCACGCAGCAGAGTAATCAGCCGAACAACCAGCACGGTACGGGGCAGCACGCCAACCCGGGGCAGGGTCAGGGCCAGAGCCCGTAGAATTGACGATTTTCGATTGCCGATTTTCCGATTGAAGAGTGCCCTAACTGAGCCGGACTTTCAATCCCAGTTTTTTCCCAGCCGATGTATCTCAGCCGAATTCTTCGATTTTCAATCGCTAAATCTTCGATCCCTTGAGGAGGGCTCCATGGGAACTGCTGCGTTTGAATACTATCGCAACAACCAGAAGACCTTTCTTGACGGGCTGAAGAACCTGCTCCGGATTCCGAGCATCAGCACGCTGCCGGAACACAAGCCGGACATCCGCGGCGCCGCGGAGTCTCTCGCCGGCGAGCTGCGCGCCATGGGAATGCAGGGTGTCGAGCTGATCGAGGGTGCCGGCGCGCAGAATCCGCTGGTGTACGCGGAGTGGCTGGGCGCGCCGGGAAAACCCACCGTGATCCTTTACGGCCACTACGACGTCCAGCCGCCCGATCCGCTGGATGAGTGGAAGTCGCCGCCCTTTGAGCCTGAGGTACGCGATCAGAATATTTACGCGCGCGGCGCGGTTGACGACAAGGGCCAGGTCTACCTGCTGGTGAAGGCCGTCGAGGGATTTCTGAAGGGAGAAGGCAAGCTGCCGGTCAACGTCAAGTTCCTGATCGAAGGCGAAGAGGAAGTAGGCGGCGAGCATATCGAGGCTTACGTGAAAGGGCGTCCAGCGCGATTGCAAGCTGATGCCGCCGTGATCTGCGACACCGAGATGTTCGCGCCCAATCTCCCCACCATCACCACCGGCCTGCGCGGCCTCGTCTACACCGAGCTCGAGGTACGCGGCGCGGCTCACGATCTGCACTCCGGCATGTACGGCGGCGCGGCACCCAATCCCGTCCATGCCGCAGCTCAGATCATCATGGGGCTCAAGGGTCCCGACCAGAAGATCCGCATCCCCGATTTCTACAAGCGCGTCCAGAAGCCGAGCAAAGCGGAGCTGGCGGCCTGGAAGCGCTTGCCTTTCAACGAGAGGAAGTTCATGAAAAGTGAGATGGGCGCGACCGCGTTGGTGGGCGAAAAGGGTCCCTCCGTACTCGAACGCCTTTGGGCGCGTCCCACGCTTGAGGTCCACGGCATTCGAGGCGGCTTCACCGGCGAGGGCGCCAAGACCGTGATTCCGGCTGCGGTGACGGCTAAGATCAGCATGCGCCTGGTGCCGGACATGAATCCCAAAGAAGTCGTGCGCCAGTACACGGCCCACGTGAAGAGGCTCACGCCGCCAGGCGTCCAGACGAAGGTGCGCGTGATCAGCAGTGCTCCGGCGTCCGTGGTCTCCACGGAGAATTGCTTTATCGAAGCGGCGGCCGAAGCCATGGAGCAGGTCTTCAAGAAGAAGACCGTTTATATGCGCTCGGGCGGCTCCATTCCGATTGCCGGACTGCTCCACGAAGAGCTTGGGATTCCGGTCGTGATGATGGGATTCGGCCTGCCGGACGATAATCTGCACGCGCCCAACGAGAAGTTCCACCTGCCTAACTTCTATCGCGGCATCGACGCCGTGGGACGCTATTTCGAGCTGCTGGGGCAGTAACACTGGCCAGTCTCGAGATCCTGCCCGCCCTCACTCGCCCACGTGATATATTTCCGAGTCTTCTGAGTCCCAGTAGCGCGCCGGTGCCCCGGCCGGAGGTTCCTTGTGCCCGAGTTCAAACCCTTTGTCCCCGCGGACTCGAACCAGCCCGAGTTCACCCTTAAGGCGGTGATCACCGGAATTATCCTGGCGGCCGTCTTTGGGGCCGCCAACGCTTATCTCGGCATGAAAGCCGGCCAGACAGTGGCGGCCACGATCCCGGCGGCCGTCATCGCCATCGCCCTCTTCCGTCTGCCCTTCTTCCGCGGCGGCGTGCTGGAGCAGAACATCACTCGCACGGCGGCATCGGTGGGCGAGGCCCTGGTGGCGGGCGCCATCTTCACCATTCCGGCTTTCATGATGGTGAACGTCGGCGGCCAGCGCCTCTGGACCGACTTGCGCTCCCACTTCTGGGTGGGCACCTTCATTCTGCTCGCGGGCGGACTGCTCGGCGTTTTCTTCATCATCATTCTGCGGCGGCCGCTGTGCGTGGAGTCGCACGATCTTCCCTTTCCCGAAAGCACTGCTGCGGCCGAGATCGTCAAAGCAGGCCAGCAAGGCTCGGCGGACGCACCCAAGTACATCTTCGGAGCGCTGGGTCTCGGGGCCCTGCTGCAGATCCTGAAGGACGAGAAGGGATTCCAGCTCTTCAAGGACTCGGTTTCGTTCTTTGTGCGCTTCCCCAAATCCGTGATCGGATACTTCGGCTACCAGAAGGAGCTGCTGGGCCAGGTGAGTTACACCGGCGGCATCGCCTACACCACTCCCTCAGCCTCGCCCGCCATCATTGGTATAGGCTACATTATTGGGCTACGACTCGCTGCCATCAATTTTTCGGGCGGAGTGTTTGCCTGGCTGCTCCTGATCCCGCTGGTGATCTTCATTGACCCCGACCTTCCCGCCCGGCTGGGCGCCACCACGGGCGGGTCCGCCCCCTGGGACCTGGTCAGCTACACCGTCTGGTACAACGTGGTGCGCCCCATCGCGGTCGGCGCCATGCTGGTCGGCACTGTCTATACACTTTGGAGCATGCGCGACTCGATTATCCGTTCCGTGCGCGGCGCCTTTGAGACCGCTGAAACCCACGGCGCCGAGATCATGCAGAAAACGCGGCTCGACATCGACATCTCGATCAAGTGGATCATCGTGGCCATTGTCGCGCTCATCGTCCCCATCACCGTCATCTACGATCATTTTGCCCAGAGCTGGTTCACCGCCATCCTGGCCGGGGTGGTGATGACCATCGCCGGTTTCTTCCTCTGCGCCGTGGGCGGCTACCTGGTCGGGCTGGTGGGCTCCTCCAATCAACCCGTCTCGGGACTCACGCTGTGCGCGCTCGTGATCGCAGCGCTGGTAATGGTCGGCATCGGCGCCAAGGGACTGGGCGGCGTGGCGGCGGTGCTGGGTGTAGCGTCGGTGGTCTGCTGCGCCTGCTGCGTCTCCGGGAGTCTCATCCAGGACCTCAAGGCTGGCCACCTGCTCGGCGGCACGCCCTGGAGAATGGAACTGGTGGAGATCTTCAGCGTGACCGCGGTCTCCTTCTTTATGCTGCTGCCTATCATCGCGCTGCACGAAGCCAACCTGGCCACCGGCGGCATCGGAGGGCGCGCCCTTCCCGCCCCGCAAGCCGGCCTGATGGCCGAGCTCGCCCAGGGCATCGTGGGCGGCCAGATGCCCTGGGGACTGCTGCTGATGGGATGCCTCTTTGGCGTCGGCTTGATCATGATCGAAGCGCCGTCGCCCATGCTGGTGGCTGTGGGCATGTACCTGCCGCTTGAAACCACCTCGGCCATCTTCGTGGGCGGCGTCTTGAAGTGGCTGGCGGACGGAGCCGCGAGGCGGCGCCAGCTCAGCCCCGCGGGACAAGCCCAGTTTGAAGAGCGCGGGACGCTGCTCGCCTCGGGATTCATCGCCGGCGAAGCCATCACCGGCATTCTGCTGGCTGCGCTTTTTCTCAAAGGCATTCCGTCCCTGACCCACCTGGCCACCGGCCAGGACGTGTTTGGGTTCGTGGCCAACTGGGGCGGCTGGATTTCGCTGATCGCGTTTGCCATCCTGGCGTACTGCCTGATCTGGATTCCGCTGCGGAAGCTTCGTGCTTAACGAACTCGTCAGGAAGTCAGAAATCTCTCGCAAAAGTGCAAAGCAAACGTGGGAGTTCCTGGTGCTGAGTCTTTAAGCCTTGGCGTGAGGCTTCCATTCTCACTGAGCTCCTAATCAGGGCCGTGAGACGGCAGATGCGAGGTCTGCCGGCCGGACCTCACGCTCAATGGTTAGGGAAAGTTGATCTTCCGCCGCTTCCAGGTCGTAGGCCGCCTGCAGATTCAGCCAGAATCGCGCGCTGGTATTGAAGTACCGCGCAAGGCGCAGAGCCGTGTCCGGCGTGATCCCGCGCCGCTCGTGCACAATCTCCGCAATTCGCGTGACCGGCACATGGAGATCCAGGGCTAGCTTGTTCATGCTCAGCCCGAGCGGCTTCATGAAGTCCTCCCGCAGCACCTCGCCAGCATGAATGGGGGGTAGCAGAGTTTCTGTCTTAGCCATAATTGTCCTCAATGATAGTCAACGATCTTCACTTCGTGAGCGTCGCCTTCGCGCCAGTCAAAGCAGAGCCGCCATCTGTCGTTGATGCGGATGCTGGATTGCCCTTTGCGATCACCGTGCAGGCCTTCCAGGCGATTGCCTGGCGGCGCAGCCAGGTCGCGCAGTTCCGTGGCGCTGTCGAGTTGTCGCAGCTTCCGCCGAGCGACTCGCTCGATGACGTCGAAGCGTTTGCTGCGCTGGCGGTGAAATAGCCGTTCCGTCTCTTCGCAGCGCAATGTCCTAATCACACCTCATTGTATAACGCTGGGCAGCAAACGTCGAACGGAACAGTCAGGAAAACGAGCTTGACAAGAAGCGAATAAAAAGCGAAAGTGCTCTTACCCGGCAAGAGGGGCTGGCTCCGCGTCCGGCCCGGCGGGTGGGAGGTTTCGCATGGCAACCGCCTTCGCTCCGTTCCACGACCAAATCCATACGGCGCCACCGAAGCTGGTCGGCATCGCCCGCATGGCGGCCGAGAGTCCCAAGACCCGCGAGCGCGCCAGCGTTGAGTATTTTTCGCTCCAGTCGCGCTCCGCCCTCAACCGCGAGTCGAGCGGACGCATGCCCTTCGACTGGACGCTCAACCCGTACCGGGGCTGCGAATTCGGCTGCAAGTACTGCTACGCCCGTTACACCCATGAGTTTATGGAGCTGTGGGACGGCGCTGACTTCGAGCGCAAGATCTTCGCCAAGATCAATGCGCCTCAATTGCTGCGCGCCGAGCTCGTCCGGGCTCGCGACCGCGGCCAGTCGATCGCGCTCGGCACGGCCACGGACCCCTATCAGCCCGCCGAGAAGCAGTTTGAGATCACCCGGCGCATGCTCGAAGTGTTCGCGGACCTCGAGGGCGCCGCGTTTTCCATCACCACCAAGTCCGTCCTGATCCTGCGCGACCTGGATCTGCTCAAGACCATCGCCACCCGGCACCGCTTCAGCGTTCACCTGACGGTGACCACCACGGACGAACGCCTGGCCCGCCTTCTCGAACCCAAGGCCCCACCGGCGGCCAAGCGCCTCGAAGCTGCGAGGCAGCTTGCGGAGGCCGGAATCCGGGTGTGCGTGAACGTCATGCCCATTCTGCCCGGCATTACCGATGATCCGCCGGCTCTCGAAGAAGTGGCGCGGCAGGCAGCAGCCGCCGGAGCGCGGTCGATTCATGGGAACGTCCTCTTCCTGATGCCTTCCGCCATGCGTTATTTCATGCCCTTTCTCGAAACCGAATTTCCCGAGCTTGCGGGACGCTACCGGCGCCTTTACGCCCGCTCGGCTTACCTCGGCGGCGAGTACAAGGAGCGGATTGGAAGGCTCATGGCCGGCTTGCGCGAGAAGTACGGGCTGGCCGACCGCGGCGATCGGCCCTGGCCACCCAAGCCCGGACAAATGGCCCTTTTTGAGCCAAATCCGACGGAGTGAAGCGTTTTTTGCACCTCCTTTTGACCACGACCTATTTATTTATCAAAAAGATGCCGGATTAGAAGGAATAAACATATTGTTTTCAGTAACATGCTGGGTTCTTACAAATTCCAAGAACGGCAAGCCTATTTATTTCAATAAGATGCTGGGTTCGTTCGTGCATTTTTCGATTTTTTCTGCGAGAGGCACCAAGGCATCCTGGCTCTGCCGTTCAACCCACCGCAGTCCCTTGTAGACTGCGGTCGACCGAGGACTCTGCGCTCCCGGCGGACACGGCTCGCCCGGCGTAACGCTCATCGGTAACGTGTAACGTGTCCAGTGGTCCCGGTTGTCGAACCCGCAGACATATCAGCAACTCTCCTTTTTTGTTACAGATCGTGGCTTTGAACGTCGTCAGTTCCCCTTTGCTGGGCCATTACCCGGCCCCTCCCGGCCGCCACCGGATTCGGCCGCTGGCTTAGGGCGCACACATCCGAAGAAGTTGTTTAATATATTCGATATCCTGGCTTTGAACGTCGCCCGGATGAATGCGCCCCAGGTAACGTTCCTTTTCCGCGCCAGCGACGCTCGCACCTTCCATCGTCGTCCGTTACCGGGTCTCCAGGCTCTCCCGAAAGAGCACCGGACCACCACTTGCACATGCAAGGGCCGCTTCCCGTCCCACCAGCCGAGCGGGTAGAGTTGGCGGCCCGTCCGGCCGCGGTCGCGGCGCGATCTGACCGAG
>DATDGR010000063.1:0-14451 GCA_036521995.1 Terriglobia bacterium
GAGGCCGTCGACTGCGGCCTCGATCCTGCCAGACGGCTCAATGTTAAGGGCCCCGCCCGGCGGGCGCTTCAGCGGCACTGCCAGCTCGTCAGGCGGCGAAGCGCCCAGCAGACCATAGATGTTGCTCAGGTGTTTGCGGTAGAGCCAGTCGAACTCCTCGTCATTCGACGTGGAGTGCTCGGGCCCGTACCACCAGCACCAGTCGCTGCCCTCGGCGATCCACAGTTCCTGCTCGGCCAGACGCAACTTTTCCGGATCGACGCTCGGGTTGGCAGACTGCGCGGCAAAGAAAGTGCGTGCACCCGAGAGCAGGTCCCAGGCGCGATTGTCTTCCTCGGCGCCAATCCAGACGTCAAAGTTGGCGTTGATCCAGGAGCCTGGAACCAAGCGGGAAAGCCGGCCAGGCTCGGAGAGCTCCAGGGCTTCACTGGCCGTCACCGCTCGGATCTCCGGGTCGCGAGCGAGCATTCCGTAGAAGGCGCGAAGGAACGGCCGGCCGTTTTGAGGATAGAACTCCCAGGCATTTTCGCCGTCCAAGATCACCGAGACCACCGCTGGCCGGTCTCCCGTGCTACGCCCTGCCCGGCGGATGCGATCGATCAGGGATGCGGCCGCCGCTTCGGGAGCCACCGACGAATAAACGAAGCCGATCAAGTCCGATATCTCATGGTCGCGGAAGAAAAGCGTCACCGGACCCGATTTCGTATCCACCTGTTGAGGTCTGTAAAGCTCGTTTCCTCCCCAGGCCGTACCATCGTCCTGACGGTGGAAACCAATCCCCAGCGAGCGGCTGAGTACGCCTTCGTCGGTCCCCGCCCAGCGAAAACCCTCGGCAGCCGCCAGATTGAGGACCTCCTCCGAGAGACTGCCCTCGCTAGGCCAGAAGCCTCTCGGAGGCTGTCCGAACGTGCGCACGTGCAACTCGCGGGCGGCGCGAAGCTGGGCCCGCGCGTCCTCAGGATGACGGAATCGGCGCTGCGGCAACGGAACTCCCGGATGCGACTCGCGAGCCACCTCGGTGTCACACAGCAGCGGCAAGATGGGGTGGTAAAAGGGCGACGTCGAAAGCTCCACCTGGCCGCGCTGTGCAACAGTTCGATGTTCTTCAAGCACAGCCTGAATGAGTTCGATCTCCTTGCGGCGCAGCAGGTGCTTATCTTTTTCGGTGAAACCGCGCTCCTGCTTTACCAGAGCGCGGATCTCAACGTCGGATTCGAGCCACGTCTCTTCGAACCAAGCCAGTTGAGAAACAACCTGAAGATCGCGCACCTGCGGCTCGGTCAGGGCCGCAGCCAGGCGTGTACCGAGCGCGGCGGGATTTGCCTTTTCGTAGAGTTCGCGAAAGCGCGGGTACCGATTTAGCAGGTTTTCGCGATTCACCTGGAACGCATAGTGCAGCAGCCGCTCGCGCTCGGCCCGGCTGAGCTCAGCGGCGGCCTTGAACGCGACGTCAAAAGACTCTTCGCGAGCCCTATCGTGGGCGTAGTCTTCGAGTTGTACCACCAGCGACGGTACCAGGTTAAAGGTGACGTGAACGGAAGGAAACGGGCGCAGTTCCGCCACCATCCCGTAATAATCCTTCAGCGCGTGAAGCCGCACCCAGGGCATGGTATAGCGGTCCTCCACCAGATCTTTATAAAAGGGCTGATGCTGATGCCACAGAAGCATCAAATAGGTTGGGGCCATAAGAGTCGGCGGATCCTTCCGGGCGATGAATCGCGTGTGCTAGCATGAAGTCGGCTACTGCCGGGGAGGTCGCGTCGGGGCCGGGTTGAGCCTAACCAGCGCTAGAGACCATGCGGATTCTAACCCGCTACATCCTCAAGGAAGTCCTCTCGCACTCGTTGATCGGTCTGCTCGTCTTCACCTTCGTTATCTATATCCCGCAGATCAGCCGGTTACTCGAGGTGGTCGCCCGCCGGAATCTGCCGCCGGTCACCATCGTTCTCCTGTTCCTGGCGCCTGTGCCGGCCATCCTGACGCTGACCATCCCCATGGCGGTGCTCGTCGGCGTGCTTCTCGGGCTAAGTCGTTTGGCGGCGGACGGCGAGGTGATTGCAGCGCGGGCGGTCGGAATAGGGGTGGGCCGCTTTGCCGGGCCGGTAGTAGCCTACGCCCTGGCCGGGTGGTTGATCGCTTCTGCCATGAGCCTGTACCTCGCCCCGGAATCGAACCTCGCGCTCGCCCGAAAAGAGGCCCAGATTCGAAACAGTCAGGCCGCCTACGAGATTCAGCCGCGCGTCTTCATCGAGCAATTCCCCAAGCTGCTGATGTACGTTCAGGACCTCAAGCGCGACCGCTGGCGAAATGTCTTCATCGCCGAAACCGGCGAATCCGGTCCGCCGAGAGTGACCTTAGCGGAAACGGGCACCGTTGTCAACGACGCACACTCGGGCAGCCTGGTGCTTCACCTCGAAAACGGCGCCACGCACGAAATCGATCCTCAGGACCCAGCTCGCTATTCGGTGGCCTCCTTCACTGAGACCGACATCCCGCTGCCACCGCCGCCCAGCGACGCCGCTACGGCCCAGCCGCACTCGCCGGCCGTGCAGCCGCTGCGCGCCCTTGTGACCCTGGCCCGGCACTCGCCCGATCCCCAAGACCGGCGCACCGCCCAGGTGGAGATCAACTACCGTCTGGCGCTGCCCGTAGCCTCACTGGTGCTGGCTCTGGTGGGTATTCCGCTGGGCTTGTTCAGCCGTAAGGGCGGCAAGGCCGTCGGCGTGATGGTGACCATTTCCCTCGTCTTCGTTTACTACATTCTGATGGCGTTCGGCCTCAGTCTTGCCAAGCAGGGACGCCTCCCGCCCCTGGTGGGCCTATGGGTGGCGAATCTGGCGTTCGCCTTGGCGGGCACCCTGATGCTCTCCCGCCTAGGCCACGTCCGCTCTCGCATCCAGTTCATCCAGGAGTGGTTCGAAGACCTGGGCCGCAGTTTCGATTGGACGCGGCGGCGGCAGCAGCGTCCGGTGGCGCGGGTGACCCCGGCCAAGGCGGCTCCCCCGGGCAGCGCGTTCTTCCAGATCCTCGACCTCTATGTGATTCGCGGCTGGTTCTTGTATTTCGCCCTGCTCCTTGTCACCTTCGTGGGCATCTACATGGTGTTCGATTTCTTTCAGCTTCTCGGGGACATCGTTCGCAATCACGCTAATCCGGCGCTGGTTCTCGATTATTACCGCTACCTGTGCCCTTACGTGATCTACGTGATGCTGCCGCTGTCCGTCCTAGTGGCCACGCTGGTCAACTTCAGCCTGCTGACCAAAACCAACCAGATCACAGCCATCAAGGCCGTGGGCGTGAGCCTTTACCGGCTTTCACTGCCGGTGCTGGCCATCGGCGCCCTACTGAGCGCAGGCATGTTTGTGCTCGGCGACCAGTACCTTCCCGAAACCAACCAGCGACAGAGCGCCTACCGCAACGAGATTAAAGGACGGCCTCCGCAGACCTACCGCACGCCGGACGTGCAGTGGATCTTCGGTCAGTCCAGCCGCATCTACAACTACCGGTTCTTCGACCCCAACCATGACGTCTTTGCCAATCTGTCGGTCTTCGAGTTCGATCCGGTCACCTTCCGCATGACCCGCCGTCTGTACGCCGAGCGCGCCTTCTGGGAACCACACATCCCAGGTTGGGTGCTCGAGGACGGCTGGGCCCGCGATCTGGCGAGTGGCAAGGTAACGGCATTCAACACCTTCGCGGTCGCAACCTTCGGTGAAATAAGCGAATCGCCGGAATACTTCAAAAAAGAGGTCAAGACGTCCGAACAGATGAGCGCCGTCGAGCTCAGAACATACATCCAGGAGCTGCGACAGGGCGGATTTGACGTGGTGCCGCTCTCCGTCCAGCTCAATCACAAGTTCTCCTACCCTCTGATCGCCTTTGTAGTCGGCCTGATCGGAATTCCCTTCTCCTTCACCGCCGGGCGCAAAGGGGCGCTCACTGGGATCGCCGTCAGCATCGGCATCGCCATTGTCTACTGGTCCGTGTCGAGCCTGTTCGAAGCCATGGGCAGCCTGGGCCAACTTCCTCCGGCGGTGGCCGCCTGGTCGCCCGACGTCTTATTCGGACTAGGGGGCGTCTACCTCCTCCTCCGCGTCCGCACCTGAAGTGGGCGCGGCGACCTCGGTAATGGTCACGACATCCAACACATCGTCCAACTCCCGAGGCAGCTGCGCAAAGTCCGCGCCACCCGCCGTCCATGTGTCACCTGCCGCGCGGCTCGCCTCAGCCGCTAATTCTGTTAGAATAACCGGCTTGCACCACAGGAGCCGACAGAATGAACCAAGTTTTCAATGGAGTTTCCGCGCCGTCATCGGGCGCGGCGATCACGTTCTGGGGCGGTGCTTTTCAGGTTCCCGATCGCCCCATCATTCCGTACATCGAGGGCGATGGGACGGGACGCGACATCTGGAAGGCGTCTCAGCGCGTGTTTGACGCGGCCGTAGAGAAGAGTTTCGGCGGCAGGCGCCGCATCGAGTGGTACGAGGTCTTCGCAGGTGAGAAAGCCTTCCGCCAATTCGGTGAGTGGCTTCCGGAAGGGACTCTCGACGCTATCAAGGCGTTCCGCATCGCCATCAAGGGACCACTCACCACACCCGTGGGAGGTGGCATCCGCAGCTTGAACGTGGCCCTGCGCCAACTGCTGAATCTTTACGCCTGCTGGCGGCCGGTGAAGTACATCCCGGGCGTGCCGTCGCCGGTACGCAGCCCGGAGCAGATGAACATCGTCATCTTCCGCGAGAACACCGAAGACGTATACGCGGGCATCGAATGGCGCGAAGGAACGACGGAGGCCCAAAGGGTGATCGGCTTCATCAACCAGCAACTCCAGGCGGACGGCGCAAAGAAGCAGATCCGGACCGATTCGGGCATCGGCATCAAGCCTATTTCGATCACCGGGACCCAACAGCTCGTGCGGCGCGGAATCCGGTATGCTCTCGACCACGGTCTGAAGACGGTTACGCTCGTGCACAAGGGCAACATCATGAAGTTCACCGAAGGCGCCTTCCGGGACTGGGGCTACCAGCTTGCCCGCCAGGAATTCCGCGAGCGCATCGTGACCGAGCGCGAGAGCTGGATTCTGGATGGCAAAGACAAGAATCCCCAGGCCAGCGTAGCCGAGCTCGCAGCCGAGCTCGAGCCCGGCCTTGAGATGGCGCCGGACGACTTCAAGCGCACGGTGGCCGAAGAGGTGAAAACGTGTCTCGATTCGCTTTACGCCACTCATGGCCGCGGCCAGTGGAAGCAGCGGGTGCTGGTGAACGACCGCATCGCGGACTCGATCTTCCAGCAGATCCTCACCCGCGCCGGCGAGTACCAGGTACTCTGCACGCCCAACCTGAACGGCGATTATCTTTCCGACGCCTGTGCAGCGCAGATCGGAGGTCTCGGCTTGGCGCCAGGCGCAAACATCGGCGACGGCTACGGCGTCTTCGAAGCAACCCACGGCACGGCGCCCAAATATGCTGACAAGGACGTGATCAACCCTTCGGCCGTGATCCGCTCCGGCGCCTTGATGTTCGAGTTCATGGGCTGGCCCGAGGTAAGCGGGCGGATCGAGAGGGCACTTGCTTCCGCCATCGGCCAACGGAGCGTCACGTACGACCTGGAACGCCTGATGAAAATGGAAGGAGCGACCGGCGTTCAGAAGCTCTCCACCAGCGGGTTTGCCAGCGCGATCATTGAGAATCTGTAGTGGCGCAGGCGCCGGTAGTCGCCCTTGTAGAATCAAAGAGTTAGCTCCTGGGGAAGCCGCTAGGAGAACCGCAGCCTTCTTGCCCGCCCCTAAAGCCCAACGCCATTCGGCCGACATTATTAGGTGGGCTTTAATAACACATACGGTAGGATTGTCGGTGCTGACATATGGCTGAGGAGAATTCAAAATCGGATTTGTCCAAGAAGCCTTGGGCGCTGATTAATCTGCCACCCTTTCCCGGGGTTGCAGCCCGGATTCTGCAGCTTCTTTCCAAAGACGACGCCGGCATGAAGGACCTTGCCGCCTTGATCCGAACGGACATCGCGTTCTCCAGCGAAATACTCACTTTGGCGAACTCGGCTCTGTTTGCTTTCCGCACTGAGATCAACAGTATCCTGCAAGCCACCGTTCTGCTGGGGCTCGGGCGCGTTAAGGCGATCGCCTTGACCGTCGGTATGAGGTCCTACGTGACGGATTCCCTCAAGCTTCCCGCGTTGCTAGCGTGCTGGCGTCATAGCCTGGCTTGCGCGGTCCTGTGTGAGGAGATGGCTCCGGCCTGCATGTTTGAGGGACGTTGCCTATGTTGCTGGCCTCATGCATGACGTGGGCAGACTCGCTCTAACGGTTGTCGAACCGGCCCGGTACAGTAACTTGATTCTGGAAGCCGAAGGGAAGGCCTTGAATGTTCTAGACAGAGAGCGGGAGCTGTTCGGGGTGGACCATTGCGAGGCGGGCAGCTGGCTGGCCGAACAGTGGAAGCTGCCGCCGCACTTTGCCGAAGTTGCAGCGCACCATCACGAGCCCTGCAAACCGGGGAAGGTCGACATGGTCTCGCTAGTTCAGGTCGCCTGCCGGCTGGCGGACTGCATCGGCTTTTCGGCGGTCCGACCGCTCAACCCATTGAGCTTCGACAGTATTCTCCTCGAGCTCCCCTCAGCGGCCCATAAGCGCCTTGCTTTTGACCAATCGGAATTGACCTTCAAAGTCGCCATGAAGATCAACTCTGTCGAGTAAGTACGCCCTCAGCACCTAATCCAGACGTCGAGGCTGATCGCGGCCCCCAAACACGGTCCTCGCCACGTCAGTCATGTTGAAGCATCGACCTTCTACCCAGCAGCGGGTTCCCTATTTGGCCTGAATCGATACTTGCGTCACATCCCGAAGCAACCTCGATTCGCCTAACCCACCAAAGGCCCGGACATTCACAAATGTTTATTTGACACACAACACGTGCTTGTTTATCCTTGGGTAAGGGGGGGCTAATTCAAGGGGTCGCTGGCAGGCTTTTCGAAAAACGGTCCGCCGGTGGTAATCGGGGCAGAATAGCCGTGCAGATTGGCGATATTGTAAAGCATCTCCGCGCCACCAGAATGCTCACCCAAGAGGAGTTGGCTCTCCAACTGGGAATTAGCGCCAGTTACCTTTCCTTGCTCGAAAACGGAAAGAGGCCCGCCACGAAGCGTGTTCTTCGCTGCCTGGCCGGCCATCTCGACGTACCCGCAGGCTACTTCGTCATTCATGAACTGAACCTGACGGAACTCGCGCCCCGCCACCGGTCGCTGGTGAAAGCCCTGCGTCGGGAACTTGTCAAACCCGCCTTTGAGCGTGTCTTTGCGAAGCGGCGAAAAACCGTGGCAGCCGCTTCTGCTCCCAAGCCTCCTGACGAGCAAACCGGACAGCCGAGCCAGTGACCACCCGGGAGCTCCCGACATCCTATGTATCTCACCAGGCGCCCTAGGATCGGGCTCCTCCAAATCATCCGGCTCAACTCAAGGCCTGGTTCACGGCCTCGCGCAGCGACGCCAGCCCCTTGGCAACCTCGGGGCCCAAATGGACACGAAGGGCGCGACGGCCGCGCTCCGCCAGCACCTGCAGGTCGCCGCGTGCCTGCGCCGCTTTGATGATGCCGAAGGTATATTTCTGGCCGGGTACCGCCAGGTCTTCGGCGTCCTCACAGGTCAACTGCAGGAAGACGCCCGTATTCGGTCCACCCTTGTACGCCTGGCCGGTTGAGTGCTGAAACCGAGGACCAAAACCCAGGCAGGTGGCTACGCGCTTGTGGTCGCGGACGGCGTGCCGCAACGCTTGCAGCTCCTTTTCATGAGCCTCGTTCATCTCAACGTAGGCGAGCGTGGCGAAATAGTCGCCTGGCTGGAGCCGGTTGAGATGAGCACGTAACCAGGACACGAGCGATCCGCTCGCACCGCCCGCGGCCTTAAGCTCGGTCGCGTTGCGATCATCGGCGAAGACCTTGATGCCGTGCTCTTCGGCCAGCGGCGTCTCGGCCGGCAGCTTGCCGCTTTTCTCGTATTCATCGGTCAGGCGCCGGGTGGCGACTTTGGCAGCTTCCACATCCGGCTGGTTGAACGCGTTAATGCCAAGGATGGACCCCGCCACCGCCGTGGCCATTTCCCAACGGAAGAATTCCTGGCCGAGGTCGTACTGACCGCCCACCGTGATGCGGATCACCGGGTGACCGGCCTGCTCGAGCTTGCTCAGAGCGGCATCGCGCACGGCATCCGGCTCCGAGGCGAGCGCCAGCGAAACAAAGACGCGGTCCGTATTGTAAACTTCGGGTGGACCGAGCTGCTCGCGATCCACCGGGATCAGTCCCCGGCCGGCCTTCCCCGTCGATTCGGCCAGCAACTGTTCGAGCCAGGCGCCCAGGTCGTGGATGCCGGCAGACGTGATCAGCGTGATCTTGTCGCGGCCGCCCTTGGCTGCCAGGCCGAGGATTCCGCCGAGCACCACTCCCGGATTCTGCTCCACCGGCACGCTGGCGCTCGTGGCCTGCACCATGACGTCGGCATGGTCCAGGAATTTCGGTACGTCGACCCCCATCGCGGCAGCTGGCACCATGCCAAAATTCGAGAGCGCCGAATAGCGGCCCCCGATACCGGGGTCGCCGAAAAAGACGCGTCGGAACCCCTTGGCCCGTGCGACTCCTTCCAGCTTGGATCCAGGATCAGTAATGGCAATGAAACGGTTGCCGGCTTCGCGCTCGCCGACCGACTTTCGCGCAACCTCGGAGAAATACTTTTCGAGAACATTCGGCTCCAGCGTGCTGCCGGACTTGCTCGAGACGATAAAGAGGGTCTTCGCCGGATCGATCCTACGCTCGAAGGACCGAATCTGGGCGGGGTCCATCGAATCGAGCACCAAAAGTTCGGGAAAGCCGGCCTGGTGGCCGAAGGTCGCCGCCATCACGTCGGGGCAGAGGCTCGAGCCGCCCATGCCGAGCAGCAGTGCATGGGTGAACGGACGCGTCTCTTCGGCCACCTCCTGAAAATGGTGCAAGTGCGCGAGCTGGTCCTCCGTGATTCCCAGCCATCCGAGCCAGCTCCCCTCATCAGCGCCCGTCCACAGTGCGGCGTCGCGCGACCACAAGCGCCGCGCCAGGCCCTTGGACTGCCACTCGTCGTATCCGGAGCGCAGTGAGACCTCGAGCCTTTCGGGCAGGTGATGCGTCTCGGAATTGACTTCGGGCGCAGCCGCCAACTTGCCCTTTTTGCCGCGATCGACCGCGCCCAGGAGCTGGTCAAAGGCGTCCGCGAAGAGGCGCACACCGTCGCGGACGAGTTGGTCCGTAATCTCCTTCATGGAGATTCCAACCTTGGCAAGGGACGCCATCGTATCGGCGGCCCCTTCGAGGTCGTCGTCCAGGCTCATGCGCGGCTTCCCGTGGTCGCGGAAGGCCTCAAGTGTGTTGGTCGGGATGGTGTCCACCGTGTCGGGCCCGATAAGCTCCTCAACGTACATCACGTCCCGGTATTTCGGATTCTTGGTGCTGGTGCTGGCCCACAGCAGCCGCTGGGTACGCGCGCCCTTCGCGGCCAGCGTCTTCCAGCGCGGCGTGGAGACAATCTCCTTGTACTTCTGATACGTGAGGCGCGCGTTGGCAATCGCGACCTTGCCCAGGATGCTCCGCAAGAGCGCCCCTTCGTCGTGGCTCGAAGTCTTCTTCAACCTTTGCTCGATAATGGAATCGATCAAGGTATCGATGCGGCTCACAAAGAAGCTGGCCACGCTCGCCACCCGGCTCACGTCGCCTCCTTGCGCCGCGTAGGCTTCCAGACCCGCAATGAAGGCCTCGGCCACCTCTTCGTAGCGCTCCTGGGCAAAGAGCAGGGTGACATTGATGTTGATGCCCTCACTGATGGCCTGACGAATGGCAGGCACGCCTTCGATGGTTCCCGGAATCTTGATCATCACATTGGGCCGGCCGATGACCTTCCAAAGGCGCTGGGCCTCCTTGAGGGTGCTCTCGGTCTCGTGAGCCAGGTATGGCGACACCTCCATGCTGACGTAGCCGTCCCGCCCGCGCGTCCGATCATAGACGGTGCGCAGGACGTCGGCGGCCGACTGAATATCCTGAATCGCCAGCCGCTCGTAGATGGCCATGGCGTCGAGGTTGCCGTCGGTGTACAGTTTCTGGAGATCGGCGGCGTAGTCAGAACTGCCCACGATGGCCTTTTCGAAAATTGACGGATTCGAGGTCACGCCCTTCAGGCCGTCTTCGTCGATCATCCGCTTCAGTTCGCCGCTGGTGATCAGGGTGCGCCGGATATAGTCAAGCCAGATAGCTTGCCCGAACTTTTCCAAGGCCTTAAGAGCATTCATCCTCTGTTCCCCCGAACCGTGGACGATGCCGGAGTCCAAGACCGAAACAGGATTTGACATGAACTTTAGTCCTCCATTGAGATGTTTTTTCTGTTCCCTTTTCGAAGCCTACTCTTTATTTTCAACAAGTTGACGGGTTCGTTTCCTCAAAAACATCCCTATTGAGTCTTAAGTCTTCTCCACCGCGCTCATCGCCTTTGGGCCTAACAAGACTCCTTAGAAAACTTGGCCTCGATGGCCTTGACCTTGGCAAGCCGCCGGGCGTGCCGTTCTTCGCCGGAAAAGCGAGCCTCCAAGTATCGCCGTACGAGGTCCTTCGCCAGTTCGATAGCCACTATGCGTGAGCCGATCACGAGTACGTTCATGTCGTCATGCTCGACCCCCTGGTGAGCCGAGTAGGCGTCGTGGCACACCGCGGCCCGGATGCCCGGCATCTTGTTGGCCGCCACCGACACACCGACGCCGCTCCCGCAGACCAGGATGCCACGGTCCGCCTGGCTGTTCCGGAGGGCGGTCCCGAGCGCTTCCGCATAGTCCGGGTAGTCGTCGCCGGGCTGCTCGCTGTGGGCGCCGACATCCAGCACTTGGTGCCCGAGACTCTCGATGTAAGGACGGAGGTCTTCCTTGAGTTCAAACCCGGCGTGGTCCGACCCGACGGCAATGCGCATGGCAGTCCTCATCCTACCCCGCCCGTTTGATTCCTTCAAGCGGCGACCGGGTTCCGAATGCGCTCGATTTTACTAACGGGAGGTCGGGCCACCTGATCCGAAGAGTGGAAGATGCCTGTGGCAGGCGGCGAGTGTCCAGCGGATCAGGTCACCACTTGTCTGGTGGCTGCGGGCAATGCAGGTAGTTGTAGGCGGGTCCGTCGGCCACGCAGAAAAATCTAATCGCTATTTCTGAGGAATTCAAGACAAACTTTCGGCGGACACGGGAACGCTACGTGGTGTTGTCCCACCATGAGACCGGGTGCTCGCGAAGGCCGTGCCATGAGGTCAGGGTGGTGCTGACAGTGGCCCGTTTTGTTGACACCTCCTCTCCCGGCTCCCTATAATCTCAGCTTCGCCCTCGCAGCCCCGCAATTTTCAGCTTCAAGCTGCCGAGCAACAGGAGACTCTTGTCTACCAGCGAGCCATCCGATCTCGTCGCCCAGCGCCACAAGAAGCTGGAGTCTATTGTGGCGCTTGGATTTGAGCCTTATCCTCCGCGCTACGATTGCACCCACAGCCTGCAGCAGATCCGGGACATGTATGACGCCTCCACGCCGCAGCAACTCGAAGCGGAGCGCGTTCCGGTGCGCGTGGCCGGACGGGCGATGACCATCCGTCCGCAGGGCAAGGCGGGTTTCGCGCACCTGCAGAGCGACGGAGCGCGGCTGCAGGTCTACGTTCGCAAGGATGCGGTCAGCGAGCGCGACTTCGAGTTCTACAAGCTGCTGGACATCGGGGACTTGATCGGCGTGGAGGGATACCTTTTCCGCACGCGCACCGGTGAGCTGACGGTGCACGCCGAGCGTCTGATGTTCTTGGCCAAGGCTCTGCTGCCTCTGCCCGAGAAGTGGCACGGCCTGGCTGACGTGGAGACGCGCTACCGCCAGCGCTACGTGGATCTGATGGTGAATCCGGAGGTGCGTGAGACTTTCGTTGAGCGCAGCCGGCTGATCCGCGCCATACGCGACTTTCTGGACGGCGAGGGCTACGTGGAGGTGGAGACGCCCATGATGCAGCCGCTCGCAGGCGGCGCCATGGCCCGGCCCTTTGTCACCCACCACAACGCGCTCGACATCAAGCTTTACCTGCGCGTCGCGCCCGAGCTCTACCTGAAGCGCCTGATCGTGGGCGGCTTCGAGCGCGTCTACGAGATCAACCGCAACTTTCGCAACGAAGGCATCTCTACCCAGCACAATCCTGAGTTCACGATGCTCGAGTTCTATCAGGCTTATGCTGACTACAGGGAGATGCTGGCGCTCACGGAGCGTTTGCTGAAGCAGGTGGCCGAGACCGTTAAGGGCTCACTCGAATTCGATTTTGCCGGCCACAGGATTTCGCTCGAGCGCTTTGAGCGATTGACCATGAAAGAAGCCGTGGTCAAGTTCTGGCCCGAGGGACTAGCGGCCCCGAAACTCGACGACCTGAAGGAGCCGAACGCAATCTTTTCTTGGGCTGAGTCTTACAACGTTTGGGCTAACTCAAGGGGCGGGAAGCCCATGGAAGCGCCGCCCAGCATGGCTCCGGGTGCCGTACTTCAGGGCTTGTTCGAGGCGGTGGCTGAGCCGCACCTGATTCAGCCGACTTTCATCACGGATTTTCCGCTCGAAGTCTCACCGCTCTCCAAGCAACGGCCCGACGATCCTAACTTCGTGGAGCGATTCGAACTCTACATCGCCGGCATGGAGATCGCCAACGCTTTCAGCGAGCTCAATGATCCCGAGGAGCAGCGGCGCCGTTTCCAATACCAGCAGCTCTTGCGGGAAAAAGGCGATCTGAGCGCGCACGCCATCGACGAGGACTACGTCCGCGCCCTCAGCTACGGCCTGCCGCCCACGGGCGGCGAAGGAATGGGCATCGACCGGCTCACCATGCTCCTCACCGATTCCCGGTCCATCCGCGACGTGATTCTCTTCCCTCTCTTGCGGCCCCAAAGCTAGAACGACGGTGACAAGTAGTTGGTGGCAAGGGGCGACAGGCTGTCGGCCCGCTTGTCACTTGCCACTCGTCACTTGTCACCTGCCTCGTGGCCTACTGCACGATCAGAGTCAGCGTGGTGGTGCTGTTGGGCACGCCGGCTGAACTCGCCGTGACGGTTACGGAATAGGTTCCCGCCGCTGTACTGGTTGGCGGAGAGGTCGAACTGCCGGAGCCGCCGCCGCAGGCCGCCCAGGCCAGCACCACTGAGAGCGCGCCCGCCAGCAGGCAGGTTCGCCAGGTGATCTGCTGGCGCCGGCCAAGAACTTTGGCGCCCAGAGCAAGGCTTGCCAGCACTGCCATCCAAAGGCAGAACCACAGCGACCGCCACGGGCGGGGCTGCGGTCCGGACGGCGTTCGCGACGGAGGCGGTACTGCCGCCGAAGTGGTTACCGTGACGGTGGCGTTGGCTGTGTTGGGCGCATTGATGGTCAGCGAATTAGGCGCCACCGAGCAGGAACCCGCCGGGGCTGTGGTGCTGCAGGTAAGCGACACCGACTGGTGGAAGCCGCCGGTAGGCGACAAGGTGATCGTATAGGTGGCCGCGCCGCCCGCCGCCACGGTCTCGGAAGAGTTGGTCGGTGAAGAGAGGCTGAAGTTCGAGCCTGCTCCGGAAAGCGGCACGGGGCCGTTGGAGGCCACGCCGGAAATGGTGAGGTCAGCGTTCTGGGTGCCGCCGGTCGTGGGTGCGAAAGTCACCGTGATGGCGCAGCTTGATCCTACAGCGAGCGATGCTGGGCAGTTGTTCGTCTGACTGAACTGGGTGGGGGCCGCGCCCGTGATGGCGATGGTCGAGCTCGAAATGGTCAGCGCGCTAGTACCGCCGTTGCTGAGCGTCACGGTCTGCGTCGGGCTCTTGCTGGAGACGAGAACTCCGCCAAACGACAGGTTGGTCGGCGCAAGCTGGGCGAAAGGCCCGGTGCCGCTGCCGGTAAGCGATACCGTCTGAGTGCTGCCGGCCACATTGTTGTTGTTGTCGGTGATGGTCAGCGTGCCGCTGAGCGTTCCTCCGGCCGACGGATTCAAGGTCACGGTTATGGTGCATGACTTGCCCGCGCTGACCGATGTGCCGCAGTTGCTGGTCTGGGTGTAGCTGCTGTTGCCCGTGACGGCAATCGAGGTGATGGAGAGCGCGGCGTTGCCGGAATTGCTCAAAGTCACGGTCTTGGCGGCCGGAGTGCCGATCGCCTGGCTACCGAAATTGAGGCTGGCGGGTGAAGCCGCCGCCTCCGGTGAGGAATTGCCCGTACCGGTCAGCGCAACCGACTGGATACTGCCCGCGACGTTGTTGCTGTTATCGGTGACCGTCAGCGAGGCGGTTCGGTTGCCGGCCGCCGCAGGCCTAAACGTCACGGTGATACCGCAGCTTGCCCCGGCCGCCAGCGTCGATCCGCAGGTGCTGCTCTCGGTGAAATCGCTGCTGTTCGCGCCGCTGACGGCAATGCCGGTGAT
>DATDGR010000064.1:0-74473 GCA_036521995.1 Terriglobia bacterium
ATAAAGCAGCAGCCATTTAAACCCACCGCCCGACTTACGGTCAACCTGCAAAACCGCGGCGTGACAACCTGATCTCGGCAGCCGTCGCAGCCCTGGTGGTCTCCGACGACGCCGGGAGTCGACTCCTGAGTGGGCGCTTCCAAATGAAGGCCTAAAAAAGGCTCCATCTTGTTTAGAAACTATGACTTAAGTTGCTTCGGCTTGACTCTAATCCCCTCGGGATTCCTCAAGAACGACCCCGCATTGTCTTTAAGATATTGAAACTAAATGGCATAACCGCCTCGGCTTGGACCCCTGCGGTCCCTACACTGACGACGGTCCGCCCGCGCTCTGGAGGAAGCTCATTGACCGGTAACTTCAAAAGCCAATTTCGTATCTGATTGATTTCCAGTGACCTCCCAGCTTTGTTTGTCACGCCTCCGGACCCGCGCCCTCGGCCGGCCACATGAATTACCGGCATGGTATCTACTATATTATAATACGTAAAGGTTGTCAAGTTTTTCGAGCGAAGCGAAGGTCTTGCCCCAGGTGTTGACACCGATCCCGATTAGTACCACACTGTAGTTATAATGATGCTCGGTGAGTTCGAATACCTGACCCTTACGGCGGCCACGCGCCTAGGCGACGACGCTTATGGAGCTGCGATCCGGGAGGAGATCGAAGAAGCAACCGGGCGCCGTTGCTCCATCGGCGCACTCTACACGACCCTGGATCGTTTGGAGGCGAAGGGCTTCATCAAGACATGGATGGGTGATCCTACCCCGCAACGAGGCGGCCGATCCAAGCGTGTGGTGCGCGTTACTGCGAGGGGCGTCCAGGCGGCGAGCGATTTCTACGCCGTCGTGACCCGAATGAGCCGGGGCGTTTCTTGGGAGGCGAACCGAGTCAGGGTGCGATCATGAACCGAATCTGCTGGCGGTGGGCCGATATTTTGTCCCGAATGCTGGAGCGCAACGAGCGGGAGGCCGTGCGCGGGGATCTTGCGGAGTCTGGCGAGACTGGCTTCCGGACCCTGCTCGGCGTGCTTGGTTTAGTGGCCCGGCGCCAGGCAGCTCTATGGACGCATTGGCGGCCCTGGCTGGCTCTCGTGGGCCTGATTGTCCCGCTCGGGATGCTGCTCTCGGTCGCTTCTAGGCGCATCGCCGACAGCAGCGCCATCTATATCTGGTTGTACGCAAACAACTGGGACTGGGCCTTCGTTCGGAATCCCGGCTTCCGGCATGACCTAGTCCACTATGTTTCTCTCATCCTCCTGGACTACTTAACGCTGGTGTGCTGGTCATGGACCGGTGGTTTTGTGCTCGGGGCCGCATCCCGCGGCATGATTCAGATCAACGGCGTTCTGTTTTGTGTCATGTTGTCGTTCGGAGCGCTTCTGGGCGCACCGCTGTATTTTGCTTACTATCTGCAGTACCTACATCGCGCGCTCGGCTTGCGTTCCTTCCCCGACCCCAACGCCGCGGTTTTCGCGCTGACGTTCTACCGGGTAATGCTTCCCCTGATCGTGCAGGCCGTCCTGGTTGTGGTCCCTTCATTGTGGGGGATGCGTCACGGTGCAGGAGTGGCAAGGCTCCGGCCACTGCTCCGCACGACTTTATGGGCGGCTGCCATCGCGACCCTGGCTGCGATTGTGATCCAGAACCCGAACTTGTGGCTGTTTGTGCGGCCGCGGCCGGTGATGTGGCAGGGTTGGCTAAGACTCCTGCTTCAAGTTGTCGCATACTGGCCGGTCGCGTACCTGGCCGAAAGCGCAGTCCGGCGGCGCTGGCACGACAGGATCGCCTTCAGTTAGCCGCGGGTCCTCTCCAGGCTGCCATTTCAAGTCTTGCAGCGCCCACCTCGCTCTATTCGATCACGTCGAAGTTCTTGAGCGCCGCTTCGTTGACGGTCAAGCCCAGCCCCGGAGCCGTATCGTCGAGATCCACAAAGCCGTCTTTGGCCAGCGGCTCGCCCTTGAAGATATACCAGAACAGCTCGTTGCCCACGTCCACATCGACGGGAGGGAAGTACTCCGCCAGGGGCGAGTTGAGGCTAGCCATTACCACGTGAAAGTTGTGCATCTGCCCGGCGTGCGGAATCACGGGAATCTCGTAAGCCTCGGCCAGCGCCGAAACCTTTCTGGCCTGAGTGATGCCGCCCACGCGGTTGGTGTCGAACTGGATCACGTCCACCGCCTTGGCATCGATCAGCTCGCGGAAGCCGTAGAGGGTGAACTCGTGCTCGCCACCCGAGATGGGCACGATATTCATCGCCTTAAGCGTCGCGTATCCGCCGATGTCATCGGGCAGCACCGGCTCCTCCACCCAGCGCAGCTGATAGGGCTCAAGCAGCAGGATCATGCGACGGGCGTAATCCAGCGTCCAGCCCATGTAGGCGTCGGCCATCACGTCGATCTCATCGCCGACAGCCTCGCGCACCGTGCGCACGAGGTCAAGATTACGCTGCATTCCGGCGGCCCCGTCCACCGGTCCCCAGCCAAAGCGGAGCTTAAGAGCGCGGAATCCCTGCGACTTGTATTGGGCCGCTTCTCGCGCCAGATCATCGAGCGGCTGGCTGTAGAGGCGGCTGGCGTAGACCGGGATGCGAGGCTTGGTTCTGCCGCCCAGCAAACGGAACACGGGTTGCTTCAAGACCTTGCCCATCAGGTCCCAGAGCGCGATGTCGACGGCGCTGATGGCCACCATCCCGATCCCCTTGCGCCCGAAGGCGATGGTGCGCCGGTACATCGACTGCCAAAGGTATTCAAGGTCGAACGGGTTCTGGCCTAGCAGAACAGCCTTCAGATGATGGTCGATCACCTGTTTTGCAACCCGGGGCGCAAGCGCGGCGTTTCCGATCCCGATTTCGCCGGAGTCGGTCTCCACTTCCACGATCAGCCAACTGAGAAAGCGAAACGAGCTCATAGTGTCGGAGGGCAGCTCCAATAAGTCCGCGGGGTTGGTGCAAAAATGGGGCAGCGGCGCGGCGGTCTGCTGCCGCCACTCAACCACCCGCGCCCGAACTTGAGTAATCTTCACGATGGTTCTCCTCGCACTGGCCGTTGCCGAATACCGAACAGAGAGAATACTCCGGTTGGGCCTCTGGAGACGAGGTGTGATTCCGACTCCGCACTTCTTTTCCTCGCCCTGTGTAAGGGCCGCACGCCGGACGCGAAACGGAGCCTGAGGACACACACGCGGGCGTCGCGTCCGGCGGAGCGCTTTGTAACGTACCTTCAGACCGTTGTCGCGCGCAGAATATGGCCGCCCTTGTCGGGAGCAGTAATCGCTCGGTTTGGAAAGTAGCGGGCGGCTATCTGTGAAGGCCCCAGGTCTTCGACCTCAGAGAACCCGAGTGCCATCAGTTGGGCGCGGAGCTCAGCCGCTTCAAAGTAGCTCAGCCAGGCTTCGCCCAACTCGGCGACGTGCTGCGCACGGCTCTCGTGGCCAATGCGGGTTTCCGCCGGCAATGAAGCCGGAGGATCGCTGTAGTCGAAAACTACGTGCGCGCCGTTCGGAAGGCTCGCGATGAAGCCGAGGGTCGACCATACTGCTTCCTCAGTCAGGTAAGGCACGACGCCAAGCCAAGTGAAGAAGGTCTCCTGTGCCGGATCAAAGCCACCGGCCATTAAGCCGGCGGCCAAAGTCTGGCGTTCGAAATCGACGGGAGCGAAGGTCAGCGAATCTGGTATCGGGATCGCGGCATCTTCGAGGCGCCGGCGTTTCCAGGCCTGAGTAGCTGGATGGTCAACTTCAAAGATACGCAGCCGGTCACGCCATGGGCTGCGATAGGCATACGTGTCCAGGCCTGCCCCGAGCACGACCAGCTGACGCACACCGCGTTCAACAGCAGCCGCTAAAGCATCTTCCCCGAAGCGGGTCCTGATGGCGATGAAAATTCGCATCCTTCGCCGGGAGGGTTGTTCCCCAGCCTCGCGAACCACGCTATCGGCGTCTTTACCCAGGATGCGCAGGGCAAGTGGATCAGCGAAGATGCGGCCCTGTTCCAGGATTTGATGAGCGGCCCGGTGAGCCGCTGCGGCCAACGCGGTCCGGCTCGGCTTTCCCAGTTGCACGAATAAAGCTTATCAAAGGGGGTTGTCATTTACAGTAGAATCAGGGCTAGTGCAATGGCCATGCAGGCGTTTCTTGATCGTGCAGATGAGTATCGCGTAGTCTCCTCCGGATCGATTACGCGCCGTGAGGTTGGGTTCCATCAACTGAGGGTGCCGGCTAACCGGCGTTCGCAGTCAACCCGCCCGATCGAACGCCCGCGTTCGCAGCTCGCTCACAGCGCATCACATCCTTGACAAACCTGAATACCGGGATATGGTAGCTCTTTGGTTTACGGCTGCCGTTAGCGATGCCGGCCCCCCAATGTCACAGTGCTCCTCAGGGTTTCGAGCCCTGACACGAAGTGTACTCGTCGTCTTCACTGTCGCGATGGCGCTCGCGGCCACGACTCGGGCTGCTCCCCGGGACGTCCAGTTCTCGCAGTCCGCGAATGCGGTGGACGCCTACGACTTCGTGGAGATCACAGCCGGTGTCATCGGCCCCGACGCCACGAATCCCTTTATGGACGCCACCCTGACCGGGTCGTTCGAGGCTGCGGACGGGAGTCGAAAATGGACGGTGGAAGGCTTCTGCGACGCCGCGGACGGAAGTGTGTACCACATCCGGTTCATGCCTCCAACAGCCGGTGACTATCGGTACTCAGTGTTGTACCAGCAGGGCAGCTTTCAGAAGACATCCACGGGTTCGTTTCATGCCACCGATGGCCGTCGGCGGGGTCCCATCCGCGTTGATCCGCAATACCCCTGGCATTTCATCTGGGAGGGCACCGGGGAGCATTATTTCTTCAACGGCACCACCGCTTACTGGCTGATGGGATGGAAAGACGAACGGATCATTGACGACAGCCTCGAAAGGCTGCACCGTTTGAAGATCAATCGCCTGCGTGTGACCATCGCCGGAAGGACCAATCTGTTCTATGGCGAACCCGTGATGGTGGGTGACAATTTCACCCTATACATTGCCCCCTGGCCGGCACAGAAGGCGGACGACATCTACCATCCCGGCTTCGACTACCCGCGCTTTCAGGTGTCCTATTGGCAGAAGTTTGAACGCGCCCTGCGGTTTGCTCGCGACCGGGACATGATCATATCGCTCGTCCTCGACATGAACGACTCCAGAGTTCATCCGGCCGCCGGCAGCGAGGACGAGCACCGGTTTATCCACTATGCCGTGGACCGCTTCGGAGCCTTTTCCAACATCACCTGGGACCTGGGCGACGATCTCGATCACTTCCGCGACGACCGGTGGACGCACAAGACCGGGAGCCTGATCAAGCAGTGGGATCTGAATCGCCACCTGGCGACGAGCCACCCGGTCGATAACATTCACCAGGACCGCACCGCCGCCTGGTTTGACTTCACCTCGTTTCGGGAGTGGTCCCGCAATCAGCATGCTTTCATGCTGAGCGAGCGCGGGCAGCAGCAACAAACGGGCCGCATCATTCCACAGACGAACGAAGAGTACGGATACGAGGACCACTATCCGCTCTGGGCGCGCGGTCTGGGGTCAGAATCGGCCGATACCCTGCGCCGGACGGCGTGGGACATCGTGATGGCGGGCGGCTATCAGACGGCCGGCGAAAGCGCCCGCCGGGGAACGAACATCTGGCCGGACACCGGAGGCGGCTGGATGAACGGCCGCGGCGACGACACCATGACGATGTTTATGGGCTACGGGCACATGGTGGATTTCTTTACCGGATTCGACTGGTGGAAGACCGACCCGCACGATGAGCTGGTGGACAACGGCAACTATTGCCTCGCCGAACCGGGCCTGATCTACGCCGTGTATCTGCCTCACGCCGGCAAGGTCACGGTGCAACTCCAGCCCGGGCAGTACCAAGCGTTCTGGTTCGGAGCCTTCACAGGCGAGAAGATCAATCTGCCCGACGCACCGGGGCCACGGTGGACCTCACCCGAGGCGCCGGACCGCAACGACTGGGCGCTCCTGCTTCGCAGGAAATAACCTTCCCGCCCGGCCGGCGCGCCGCCCCAACGCGGCAAGGGGGCCATCCCATGAGCAGATCACGACGGACTCCCGGCTCGCTGGTGACGGCGGTTCTGCTTGCTGTCACCCTGGTTGTGGCCGCAAGCGGGGCGCTCGCCGCCGAATGGCAGCCGCTCGGAGCCGTCACGCCCGGCGCGCCCCACGGAAATCAGATCACCTTTCGCGGTGCACACGGTCTGGCGAACATCTCGGTGCTGGCGCCGGATCTCGTCCGCGTGCGCGTCGTCTCGGGCGCCTCTTTCGGACCCGACTACTCCTGGGCGGTGATCAAGCCTTTTGGCGACTGGCCCAAGACCACCGTCGATATCCAAGCGCCCGGCTCGAAGGGCGGGAACGATCGAATCATTCGAACCTCGGAGCTTGAAGTCCGGGTTCACTCTGACCCGTTCGGAGTGGCCTTCTATGATCGCGACGGCCACCTGATCTCCAAGGACGATGACGCGCGGCCCACGGCCTGGGAAGGCGCGCGCGTGCGCACCTGGAAATCGATGCCGGCGGACGAGCACTATTTCGGACTCGGCGAAAAAGCGGGCCCGCTTGACCGCCGTGGCCAGACCTACGTGATGTGGAACACGGACGCTTACGGCTGGGGCGCAAACACCGATCCGCTCTACGAGGACATCCCTTTCTTTCTGGGGTTGCGCGACGGACGGGCGTACGGTCTGTTTTTCGACAACACCTATCGCTCCTCGTTCGACTTCGGGGTTGAATCGCCCGACCGCTACGCTTTCGGCGCTGAGGGCGGCGAGATGAACTACTACTTTTTCTGGGGGCCGGACCCGAAGAAGGTGCTCAACCGCTACACGGACCTGGTCGGCCGCATGCCGATGCCGCCGCTGTGGGCGATCGGGTATCACCAGTGCCGCTACAGCTATTATCCCGACAAAATGGTGCGCTTCATCGCCGACAATTTCCGCGTACGGCATATCCCATGCGACGCCATCTTTCTCGACATCCATTACATGGACGGCTACCGCATCTTTACCTGGGACAAGTCGCGCTTTCCCGATCCCCCGGGGCTCCTGCAGGACCTGCACCATCAAGGCTTTCACGTCGTGACCATCATCGATCCGGGCGTGAAGGTCGATCGGAATTACTGGGTCTATCAGCAAGGCATCGCCGGAAACGATTTCGCCAAGCTTCCCGACGGGAAACCTTTCGTCGGAAAAGTGTGGCCGGGCGAGAGCGCCTTCCCGGACTTCACCTGGGACCGCGTGCGCGACTGGTGGGGCTCCCTATACAAAGGGCTGATCGCCGACGGCGTGGACGGCTTCTGGAACGACATGAACGAGCCTTCCGTCTTCGACGTCCCCAGCAAGACCATGCCGGATAACGTGATCTTCGATGACCACGGGCTCGAGAGTCCCGAGACCAAGATTCACAACGTCTTTGGCATGCAGATGTCGCGCGGAACCCGCGAAGGCATGCTGAAGGCCAGGCCGAACCAGCGGCCGCTCGTGATCACGCGCGCCACTTACGCCGGGGGCCAGCGTTACTCCGCTGTTTGGACGGGCGACAACTCAAGCACCTGGGACCACTTGGCCCTGAGTGTCCCGGAGATCATGGGCATGGGCCTGTCCGGGCTGGCGTTGGCCGGAGCGGATATCGGCGGCTTCGCCGGTGGGGGCGCGAGTCCGGAGCTGTATACCCGCTGGCTCGAGACCGGCGTGTTCTATCCTTACTGCCGGACCCACGTGGAGTTCGGCGCGCCCAGCCAGGAACCGTGGTCCTTCGGCAACCGCCTCGAGGACATCAACCGCCAGTCGATCGAACTTCGTTACCGGCTGCTGCCCTATCTCTACAACGCGTTTCACGAGACCAGCGAAACCGGCCTGCCCGTAATGCGAGCTTTGTTGCTCGATGACCCCGGCGATGCCGAGGCCGTGAACCAGAATGATGAATTTCTCTTCGGCGACGACCTGTTGGTTTCGCCCGTCGTCAAAGGCTACGCCATTCGCTGGGGATCGTACCTCCCCAAAGGTACCTGGTACGATTTCTGGACTGACCGGCGCTACACCGGCCCGGCGGACGTGGAGGTCAGCGCGCCGCTCAGTCGCATTCCGGTCTTCGTCCGCGGCGGCGCCATCATTCCCACCCGCCCGGTAGTGCAGTATGTGAGCCAGGCGCCGATCGATCCGCTGACTTTCGAAGTCTATCCTTTGAGGCCCTTGGGGCCCCAGGAACCCGGCGACGCGTCGTCGCGCGACTATTACGAAGACGACGGCCTCAGCTTTGATTTCGAGCACGGCGTTTCTCTGCGGCAGAGAATCAGTGTCGACCGGTCGCGGGATGCCATCGAGATTCGTATGACGGCCCGCGAAGGTTCCTATTCGCCTCCGGCGCGCGCCCTCGTCTTCAAGATCCATGCCGAGCGCCGGGAACCCGCCGGGGTCACGGCCGGCGGCCAGGCGCTCGGGCAGCAGCCGTCCCCCGAAGCGCTCGGGAAGGCGGGCTCAGGCTGGGCCTACGACGAGGACGGGAACCTGGTCTCGATCAAGATTCCCGATTCCGGGCGCGGGACCGCCATTCACATCGCCCTGGGCAGGCGTCCGTAGGGTCCATGGCGTTCGGTCCATTCCGCCCCTGAAGCTCTAGCAAGACTCGATCCCATCATATACACTGCGAGGAGGCCCTCGCGGGCGGTCCACGACAGAGGAAAGTCAAGATGCCTACCATTATTGGCCTGCCTGCAGAAGTGCGGGAGCAGCGCGTGGTGCTGAACCACATCAGCTGGGAGACGTATGAACGCCTGCTGGCGGACAATGTTGATGCCAGCTCACCGCGGTTCGCGTATGACCAAGGGACAATGGAAATCATGAGCCCGTCGAGCAAACACGAAGAACTCACGGAGTTGCTGGCCAGTATCGCGGACTTAGTGGCCGAAGAACGAGGGGTGGAGTTCATGAACCTCGGCTCCACGACCTTCCGAAGACCGGATCAGGAACGGGGTGTGGAGCCGGACGCGTGCTTTTATGTGCAAAGCGTCGAACGCATCCGCGGCAAGGACGAAATCGACTTGCTTGTCGACCCTCCACCCGATCTGGTGATCGAGGTTGAGATTACCAGCCCCGCAGTGAGTAAGCTCGCCATCTATGCCCGCCTTGGTGTCCCGGAGATCTGGCTCTCCGATGGGAGAGGCGTGAGGATTCTGCGGCTGGCTGACGATCAGTACCGCAGCAGCGAAAGAAGTGAAGTCTTACCCCCTTTGACGGCGTCGGTATTGTCGGACTTTCTGGAGCAGTTCAAAACGCTCACGACGCTCGCCTGGCGAAGGATGGTCCGCAACTGGGCTCAGCAGGAACAGCGCTAGGTTGAAAACGGACGGATTGGCTGTCATGCCTTGTGTGTTCTTTATCAATGCTGGCTCGAATCGAGGATCGAAACGGGATAACATCTGCGGTCCGTATTGTGGTACTATGGTGGCGAATAAAAGGCGAAGTTGATTAGGCTGCGCCGGTGAAACGCCATCAATGGGAAAGCTGAACCTGCCACTTGAAACACAAGCCCTTGCCCTGACGCCAGAGACCACCGTTCAACGGGCGCTGGAAGAGATTCAGCAGAGGTTCAAGGGCTCGCCGAGATCGGGCGGAGTGACGGCCGTCAGGCACATCCCCGCCCGGGAGGCCGCGCTCGTCCCTTTCCCGGAAGATCTTGCTCCCAGGTTGGCCCGGATCCTGGAAGGACGGGGCATCAACCGGCTCTACTCCCATCAGGCCGAGGTGTTCCGTCTGGCCTGCCAGGGCAAGAACCTGGTGGTGGTCACGCCCACGGCCTCGGGCAAGACGCTCTGTTACAACCTGCCGATCCTCGATGCGTTGGTGCGCAATCCCGACGCGCGGGCGCTGTATCTGTTCCCCACCAAGGCGCTTTCGCAGGATCAGCTCACCGAACTCAACCGTTGGACGGCCGAGCTCGGCGACGAGATTCGCACGTTCACCTACGACGGCGACACGCCGCAGGACGGGCGCAAAGCCATCCGGGCGCGTGGCAACCTGGTGATCACCAACCCGGACATGCTGCACGCCGGCATCCTGCCCCACCACACCAAGTGGGAGCGCCTTTTTGAGAACCTGCGGTACGTGGTGGTCGACGAGCTGCACTACTACCGGGGCGTGCTCGGCAGCCACCTGGCAAACGTGCTGCGCCGCTTGAAGCGGATCGCGCGCTTTTACGGCAGCCGCCCGCAGTTCATTTGTGCCTCCGCCACCATCGCCAATCCGGCGGAGCTGGCTTCCCGCATCCTGGAAGAGAACGTGGAGCTGGTGGATCGCAACGGCGCTCCGTCTTCGGACAAGTATCTGGTCTTTTACAATCCGCCGGTGGTGAATCCCCAGCTCGGCATCCGGCGGTCCTACCTGAACGAGTCGCGGCGCATCGCCCGGACTTTCCTCGAGCGCGGTCTCGAAACCATCGTCTTTGCCAACAGCCGGCTGGCCACGGAAATCCTGGTGACCTATCTCAAAGAAGATTTTGCGCGGGCGCCCGGCGGTCCCGACACGGTGCGCGGCTACCGCGGAGGCTACCTGCCGCTCGAGCGCCGGGAGATCGAGCGCGATCTGCGCGAAGGACGGCTGCGCGGGGTGGTGGCCACCAATGCGCTCGAACTCGGCATCGACATCGGCAGTCTCGATGTGGCCGTGCTCGCCGGATATCCAGGCACCATCGCTTCCACCTGGCAGCGGGCCGGGCGCGCCGGTCGGCGCGAGGGCACCTCGGCCGCCGTGCTGGTGGCTTCGAGCGCGCCGCTTGACCAGTTCATGGTGCAGAACGCGGATTACTTCTTCGGACGCTCGCCGGAGCACGGTTTCGTGAATCCCGACAATCTCGAAATCCTGCTCAATCACCTCAAGTGCGCCGCCTTCGAACTTCCCCTGGCCGAGGACGAGCGTTTTGGCGCGCCCGATCTCAAGGCTCTGTGCCGGCACCTGGCGGAGGCCGGATTTCTTCATCGGACCGGCGGCGCCTGGCATTGGGTGTCGGAGAGCTATCCGGCCGATGCCGTCAGCCTACGCTCCGTTTCGTCGGACAACTTCGTGATCGTCGACCAGACCGGCGAAGCGCGCGTGATCGGCGAGGTCGACTTCCCGAGCGCTCTCACCACGCTGCACGAGAAGGCAATCTACATCCAGAACGGCGAGCAATACCACGTGGAGCGCCTCGACTACGACGACCGCAAAGCGTACGTGCATCGCGTGGATTCGGACTACTACACCGACGCCATCTCGTACACGAAGATTACGGTGCTGGAGACCTTCGAGAGCTCGGAGTTCGGAGTTCAGAGTTCGGAGTTGAAGGACAGAAGCCAGGAGTCAAAAGCCAGAAGTCAGAAGGGAGTCCAGTGCGCAGATTTCAGTTCGCACCGCGGCACTGAAGTTGACAGATTCCAAAGAGTTGGGGCCGGGAACTCCGAACTCCGAGCTTCGAAGTCCGAACTTCTTGAACCCCGAGTCCCGACAAAGAGCCACGGTGAAGTCCACGTCAACACCCAAGTAGTCGGCTTCAAGAAGATCAAGTTCCATACTCATGAGAACGTAGGCGCAGGCAATCTGACGCTTCCCGAACAGGAGATGCACACCACCGCCTGGTGGCTGACCTTGCCGCACGAGATGTTGGCCGCGCTGCCTTACACCAGCACCGACCGGCAGGACGGGGTCCGAGCGCTCGGCAATGCGCTGGGCGCCATGGCCATCCTGCTGGTGATGTGCGACGCGCGCGATCTGGGCGTGGCGGTGGGGGAGAACAGCAGAAGCCAGAAGCGTAGCGAAGGAGCTCAGGGCAAACTCCGCGAAGGATCTGCTTTTGAATCACCAGCAGATTCTTCGTCGCCTCCGGCTCCTCAGAATGACACCATCGGGACAAGAGACGACGGACCACGGACGTTTTTCGAACCCAATATCTATCTTTACGACAAGTATCCCGGCGGAATTGGTCTGAGCGAGCCGCTCTATCGCATGAGCGAAGAATTGCTCGCCAACGCGCGAAAGCTGATCGAGAATTGTCCCTGCGAATCCGGGTGTCCGTCGTGCGTCGGTCCGGTGGGAGAGATCGGGGAGAAGGGGAAGGAAGTGGCGCTCACGATACTGCGGGCCGTGAACGCTTCCGATGACCGAGGGTGAGCTATGGCAAGACCCCTGGAGTTTGCGAGCGAAGATCGCCTGATCGAACGCTTGGTGGCGTTTCGAGCAAAGCTGCCAGAGTGGTTTGATTTTGATGACCTCAAGTCACGAGAGTACGTGATCCAGCACTGCGTTGGCCGGAGCACGTTCAGAGCTCTGCACGGTACGCCGCCGTCGGAAATATTCCGGGATTGGGGGAAGAAATCCCTGGACACGTGGTTGGGGACGAGAACGCTCGATCGTCTTTCCACCCAAATCGCGTATGACGATTGGGTCAGGCGCGAATCGAGGAAACTGCGTTCTTACTGGAAGCGCCAAAGCAAGACCCCTATTTCCTTTGCCCACCGACGGAAACTCGTTGACCTTCTAATGAAGGAGGTGGCTCGTCTACAAGAACTTGATAAACCAGTGCGAAAGAGGCTAATCCGCTGGCTCCATGTTCCGCTGGATACCTATAGCTTGGCAGCCATCCGCAACTGTAACGAGCTGCCATTCAAGATAACAAAAAGCGCCAGCATGGGATTCGTCAGAAACCGGACAGCTTACGACGCGCTTCAGAAAACGGTGGGGAGAGTTGCCCGCAGGGCACGAGTGTCTCCCATCATGCTGGACATATTGCTGTGGAATGGGCCGCACCGCAAAGCACGGATGCGCAGCCACCCCAAGATAGGCCCCGGATAAGCCCGTCTATGAACCTGGAAGAAAAGCTTCGCGCGCTCCGCCAAGCGGCTGAGAAAAGCAGCGTCGATTGCGAGCTCGAACGCCAGCTTGAATGGCTCCGGCGCCGTCAGGCCGCGACGGCGCGGCGCCCGCTTCCGGCCCAGCGTGTTCCACGCGGCATCGAGCACTACGTCGAAGGCTGCCTGGAGCAGAATCAGCGCGGCGAATACTTCGTGGCCCGCCAGTCGCTGCCTTTCGGGCGGCCTTACGGGAAGCTCCGGGTGGGTGACGTTTCCGTTGCGGACCTGCGTGCTCTGGAGATCTTCCTCGAAGACAACCCGCTGCCTGACCCTGCCGAGCTGATCTACCTGGACACCGAGACCACGGGGTTGGCTGGGGGGACTGGGACCTGCGCCTTCCTCATCGGCATAGGCTACATCGAGGGGTCTGACTTTGTGGTGCGGCAGTTCTTTCTGCGCGATTACCCGGAGGAGAAGGCCATCCTGGCGGCCCTGGCGGAGATTCTGATCGGCTACAAGGGCCTGGTCACTTTCAACGGTAAGACCTTCGACGTTCCCTTGCTCGAGACCCGCTACACCTTGGCGCGGCATCGTTCGCCCTTCGGCCGCATGATCCATCTCGATCTGCTGCACCCGGCGCGGCGGCTGTGGAAGCTGCGCCTGGAGAGCTGTCAGCTCACCCACCTGGAGAAAGAAGTGCTCGGCATCAGCCGCAACGGTGACGTCGCGGGTGCGGAGATTCCCGGCATCTATTTCGATTACCTGCGCACCGGGGATGCGCGCGGCCTGCAGCCGGTGTTCTATCACAACGCGCTCGACATTGTGACCCTGGCCGCGCTGACTTCGGAGCTTGCCCGCATCATTCGCAATGAGATGGCCCTGGCGACTGCCGAAGCGCCGGAGGCCCTCGAACCGGCCGAAGCGGCCGCGGCCTCGGCGTGCACGCACAGCCTTGATCTGTTCAGCCTGAGCCGCATCTTCGAACGCGCAGGAAACAGCCAGGAGTCGGCTTCGATCTGCCGGCGCGCCCTCGCCCTGGGACTTCCGCCTTCCTTGGAGTCGCGAGCGCTATGGCATCTGGCCGCCGAGCACAAACGCCGGAGCGAGTACCCGCAGGCCATCGAGATCTGGGAAGAGATGGTCCGCCGCGAGGCCGAGGGATTCCTTGAGGCGCTCGAGCAACTGGCGCTTCACGCCGAACATCGGCTGCGGGACGCGCAAGCCGCCCGCCAGTATACCGAGAAGGCGCTCGCCTGGCTCAGCGCCCGCCCGAACCACCGCGCCGTTCTGCAGCCACGTGACCACGGCCAGGCATGGCCCGCGTGGGCGAAGCCGGAGGGTTTGATTGAGACGGAGCGATTCATGCACCGGCTTCAGCGGCTTCGGCGAAAGCTGGCGAGAGCCGGCACACCGATTCCCTTTGCAACACGTCCCGGCGAGTAGATGTCGGCCGTGGCCGACCAGCCCCAGCGTCTCACACGAGAAACAAGCCCCGTTCTAATAACAAGGTGCCTATTCCGGGTCTACGAACTAAGCTTGATTTGAGTTTTTGGACCTTACGCGGTAAGGAGGGGTGGAGAGCTGCCACGGGCGCTGCGATCTCAGCGCAGCCGACGGTGGTAATGGAGTGGTCTACGTCCCTTCTTAAGACTGGACTTTGTACGCATATGATTTGAACGGCCGTATTCAAACGATGAGTCCGCCATCGCGGCCGGATCCGGCCAGGTTGCGGCCCAATCCGGAACTGGAAGTCGCCCAATAAGAGGTGTAGCCCGTATGGTCGAAGGCGTCCCGATCGCTGAGTCACAGCGACTCGCGGCGGCGTCCGTGCCGCCTACTGACAAGTTCCCACACAGACTCTGCGGCCGCCTCGTAACCTGCCAGGGGATAGCCGGCCGGACACTCATCTGCGCAAGTAGGGAGCGCGCGGTCTTCGAGGGTCACGCCCCCATTTCGAATAGGCAGATTTCTCTCTGTTCTTGATGTAGTACTATATCCTAGCGTGGCCGACTGACGGAGGGGCAAGGACGAGGCTTACGGTGGAGGGTAAATTGACCCGTATCGCAGGCAGGGCGGGGATGCGCCTAAGGATCGTGGCTCTTCTCGCTGCCCCCGCGGTCCTGGCCGCACCGGGAGGCTGCCAGGACACTGGCGACTCGATCGAAGGCCAGGTTCGCGTGACTACCGGTGGGCCTCTTCCCTCCGGTATCATGGTTAGGCTGCAGGTCGCGGAGAACGTGGTCGTGGCCCAACAGATGGTAGGCACAACGGGCAGATTCGCGTTCCACGGTTTGAAGGGGGAGAATTACCAGGTCATCGTGACCGCGGATGGTTATCAGCCCGGAACTGCACAAGTGGACATGCAATACTATGCCAGCCGATTTCCGACCATCTACTTGACGCCCCCGGGGTCGGTGAAAACACCTCCGGCACCTGCGGGGAGCACCACGGATCTGGCGGCACCCAAGAAGGCCCGAAAGGAATACGAACAGGGACACAATGCGCTGGAAGCAAAGGACTGGGCGGAAGCGCGCAAGCACTTCGAAAAGGCGATTGAGACGGACCCGTGCTATGCGCGGGCGCTCACCGAGCTGGGAGTAGTGCTCAGCCTGCAAGGGGAGCTTTTTTCGGCGGAAGCCCCGTTGCAAAAGTCTATCCACTGTGACGGAGAGTTTCTGGAAGCCTACATCCAACTGGCGATCCTTCTGGATGTAGAGAAAAAATATTCAGAAAGCGAATCCATCCTGAAACAGGGGACGCGGGTGGCACCCGGCGACTGGCAACTTTACTACCGGCTGGGCGGCCTGCAGCAACGCGTGGGCAAGTACCAGGAGGCGGAACAGGAATATTTGAAGGCCGAGTCTTTGAGCGCCGACGTGCCCGCTGAGGTTCATGCCCAGCTTGCCGCCGCCTATTTAGAGCAAAAGGAATACGACCAGGCTTACACGGAAATGCAGACCTATCTTAAAGCCGCTCCGAACGGGCCGCTGGCGGGCCAGACCAGATCCATGCTTCAGCAAGTCGAATCAATGCGCAAGTCGAACGCGCAGCCGGCCGTAGGCCCGCAATAGCGGCGACGTCTGAGGAACTCTCGTGAAGACGGCTACTTGACCGAGCCTTCCGAAGCGCAGGTTTAGTTCCGCCCGCAATACCCGCCGGGAGTCAGGGCATTCAGGTGTCTTGGCGGATGCGCATGAACACTGGAGAAATGCGAGGTCCAACATGCGGCAAAGGCTGGTGAGCCTGACTGTTTTCTTGACCTTGGCAGTGGGGATTCTGCCGTGCCAGGAAACCGGGCATAGTCTGCTGAACCAAGACGACGTGTACCGCTTGATTAAACAGCAGAAGGAGCATCCTGACCTGCTCGAAAAGACCTTGCACGACCAAGGAGTAGACTTTGACCTCAATCAGGACATTGAGAAGAGGATGCGCAAGGCGGGGGCGAATGACGAGACTCTCCAGGCCATCTGGGCGGCAGGCCCTACGGTCCGGAACTTTAAGGGAGCGGTCGTTACGAGTGCGACCGGTGTGCCCCTGACGTCGACCTACAAGGAAGCCATGGGCTATGAGACGCTGGAGAAGACATCCGATCCAGACACCAAGATTCGCATGGCCATGGAATTCGCTCAGACCTTCCCAAACTCTGCACTGTTGTCTTACGTCTTCACGCAGGCGGCGGCCGCTTTTCAACAAAAGGGCGATTTTCTGAACGCCGTGAAAACGGGCCGAAAGAGCCTCGAGCTCGATCCTGATAATACTTACAGCCTGCTGATTGTAGCCACTTCGCTTTCCGAGCCCAGCGTGGTGCGTAACGCCGGGGACGAGGCTGCGAAGGCCCTCCAGGAAACACAGACCGACGCGCAGCGGGCCCTCGACCTTTTGCCCAAGCTGCCGATCAGGTCCGGTGAGACGCCCGAGCAGCTGGAGGCGCGAAAGGCCGGTATCGAATCCGATGCGTATGCCGCACTCGGGTCGGCCGCCATGCAGCAAGACAAGTACGACGAGGCCATCCAAGAATTCCAGAAGGCCATCTCGTTCTCCCAACCTCCCAAAGCTTCCCTTTACTTTCGCCTGGGAGAGGTCTATTCCAACGCCGGGAACAAGCAGGAAGCCATGGCAGCCTTTTCGAAGGCCGTGGAATTAGGTAAAGGAACGGTGATTGAGACATACGCGAATCAAAGCCTAAAGGAGCTCCTGCAACGCTAATGCCGGCTGGCCAAAGTAGCCCAAATAAGTGATTCAGGGCGGTTTCTGAGCAGTCGCGCGCCAGCGCTGTCTGGCGACGCGTCCACGACCGTTCCCGTCCGGTTATCAAGATTGTCCTTCGTACCGACCCCTTATTAGAGATTGCCCGACCGAAACCATTGAACTGGACGAGAGTGCTTGGCCAAAGTCCGACTCTCGCGCCTCTGATTCAAGGTCACCAAAACCTTCCGCCTTGACTGGCTGCCCGGCCGGGCCAATACTGCCCTGGTGAAGTTCAGCGTGCTCGTGATTTCGATGGTCCTTGCAGCGGCCGTTGCCCTTGGAGGCAGGATTGCGGCACATCCCGCTGCCCGTGCACTGCAGTCGGCACCACCAGCCCCCCGCATGGGCGAGCAGGAACTCGAGATCTACAGTCATGCCCGGACGCTCGTGGATTGGACTCCGCAGGAGATCAAACACGCTCCTTCGCTTTACAAACTGCGACCCGCCGAGAACGAAGACAGCTTGCCGGTGATTCTGAAGCGCGTAGGAGAAAGCGCGGCGGCAATGATCGCTGAATTTCGTAATATCGCCTGCGACGAACGCGTGTACTCAGAATGGAATGTGGGTAGCCCCATCGCTACGTGGCGACAGATGGGTCCCAATGAGGTGGCTCACCATTTCCTTTACATTATCCTCCCTAGGCCGGTCGGCGACCCTCTTATGTTCAGAGAGTATCGCACCAATCTCAAGGGGAATCCCGTCGACCTCGGCAGCCTGGCCGATCTTCAATTGATCACCACCAACTTCACCGGCAGTTGGGCATACTTCAACTCTTCTAATCAAGTCGAGAGCCGCTTTCGATATTTTGGGGAGGAATCGGTTCGAAAGCAGCCGTGTTATGTCGTCGGCTTCGCCCAGAAGCCCGATGTAGCCCGCAACGTAACCACCTTTGAGGTTGGTAATCATTCTGCCGTGATTCTCGTTCAAGGGCTTGCGTGGATTGATGAGCGATCATTTCATATCCTGAAGGTAGAGACTTGGCTTCTCGCTCCTCGAAACGATATCGGACTTGAGAGCGAGAACACCACCGTAAATTACCTCCCCACGTCTCCCGCAGGTCTTGCGGATGCGCTCTGGCTGCCCAACGAGGTGACAGTGCTGGTTCACTATCACAATGTGTTCATCCGCAACACGCATCGCTACTCCGGTTTCAGGCTCTTCCAAGTGCACGTCGCGATCAAGCCGTGACAAGGCGCATTTTTGGGCTCCTTCGGGTTTTCAGTGGGAAGCCGAGGCAACCTGCCTCTTGACAACGGGTGACCGACGAACGGCCGCACACGTGGGTTTGTCTCCCTCTCCTTCCAGTTCCCTGTAGGCTGCTGATTCCAAGCCGATTGCTTCGTCTTCTCGCGCTCCGCCTGAGCCGGTTTGTTCCATCTCTGACCGCTTTGGAGCGTCGTACTGTCCCTGGAATGATCTGATTACAATTGATTTATATCAATCTGCGCTTGCGGGCTCCGAACTGATCTCCTTCCAGCTTTGGGTGTAGCCCCAGTTTTGTTGATTCCAAAGGACATTCCAGCTTTGGCCTAGCCCCCCACTTTTGATCTATCTCTTGATTATAAAGGACTTCTTGGCTTTGGCATAAGGAATCTTTTTTTGAGGTTCGGTGGTTTCTTTCCCGCCAGTAGGCCTACTTCGATCGGCTAGACCAAGAGCCTCCAGCAATTCGGTGCGCGGTCCGGTGGACTTCTGGGCATTAGCGCGGTTGGCGGCCAGACCCCGGGCGCTGAGAGTGGGACTCTTGCGTGGAGACACCGTAACCTCCCCGCGCCGGCCGAACCCGCCAGCGCACAAGCAGGATAGGTGCCTCCGTGCTATCCTTCGATTACTATATCATACTTTCGGCAGTTGTCAATAAGGGAAAATTACCGTGCTCGCAGGGTTTGAACTCCACCCTCTCCGCCAGACTAACTAGTTGTTTTTCCTTGCGTTTAGCAGCCTCCGTTTTCTCGTTTGCCTCTACGTCCCCTTCGTTATGCGAGAGGCTCCAGGCGATTGGCGGCTTCCCACATGGGGTATCTAAAGCGGCCTTTCACGCAGAAGAGCCTGTTGATTGTGAACGTCGTTTGGCGGGCGACGCATTCATGAAAGGTTGACTTGACTTTTGATAAACCCTGGGTTAGGCTCGCGCCCAGTCGTCGAAGCCCAAAACAGCCGCTCGCCATTTCACCGTCCACGCTCCGGCGAACGACGACCACATGAGGGTTGCCGCCGCGAACGTTTGTAAACAGGCGGATACCCTCACAAAGGAGGGAACCGTGCTTCGATACCAGACATCCGCTTCGATGCTCCGAACTGCTGCGCTTGCCCTTCTATTCGGACTCTCAGCCGCAGGGTGCGCCTCTGCTCAGACACCGAATTTCTGCCTTTCTGATTCCAACCCAAGCACTACCATCCACAGCCTGCTCGGCACGACCTGCTCTGTGGGTACAACAACCAGCTACGTGACCTATACGTGGAATGCCGCCTCTGACAGCACTCCCGGCTACGTCTGCACGAGCGATTCCAACACAACCTGCCCAGCAGACACCGACATCAATGTGAGTATACTAGACAATGGTTGCAGCGGCGACGACGGCTACACGAACTATGAGACGTATGCGCTTCTTTTCGTCCAGAACAAGGCCTACCCCCTCAGCGTTAACAACAACGACCCCGGTGGCGTAGGGCACTGGATCGACATCAAGATTAACGGGTCCTTCCTCATCAGCGGAAACCAAGGCGGTACCCACCACAACTTTAACTGGCCCCATTTTAATTGTTTAGCGGGCCAGGCCAAGTTCGGAGTGGAGACCAATACAACGACAGTATATTGCGGCCAGTACTGCACAGGGAACGGAGTCAGCACCATTCGTTGCGACGCGAACGCACCAGCAAGAGCGTGCTACGACGACAGAAATGCCTCCGACTATCAAGACAACTACGACGCGCCTTTCACGGGCGGCGACGCGACCACGTCGTACCCTTTCACAATCGAAATTAACGTGACTGCGCCTTCGGGCTCGGCCTCCAACAGCGCATTCATTTACTCGTTGGGAACGCACATCGTACCATAACCGTTTCCCCTGGCAGGCTGTTGAAAGCGGCTCCACCGTTGCCCTCGACTTAGACCACGGACCACTGGGACGGCACACTAGAGGCACTGTTTTTGCGAGGTGGAATATTTGCCCACAACCAGACCACTCCGCTTGGAGAGAAAGAGGAGAATATGAGACGAAGGGCCATGACAGGCGCGGCGATTACACTCTTAATTGCCTTGTCGATTGCGGCGGGGATGCCCGCACAGGAGAAGCCGGAACAAACCGGCTCCGCTGTGAGGTTCAAGACATTATTTACCTTCGACAACAGCGACGGCGCAGCGCCAATGGGCGCGCTTGTGCAAGGCACCGACGGAAACCTGTATGGCACAACCGCGGCGGGAGGGCTCTATAACCAGGGGACAGTTTTCAAGATCACTCCCGGGGGCGTGCTGACCACCCTCTACAGCTTCTGCGCGCAAACCAATTGCCCGGACGGCAATGTCCCGGAGGCGGCCCTGAGTCTCGGGACTGATGGTAATTTTTACGGCACCACGTATTCGGGGGGAGCGCACGCAGACGCTTGTCAGGCGGGCTGCGGTGTGGTGTTCAAGATCACGCCGGCGGGGGCCATGACCACACTTTACAGCTTCTGCGCATTGCCGGGTTGCGCGGACGGCGCCGCTCCGGGTGCGCTGGTTCAAGGCAACGACGGCAATTTCTACGGAACCACGGAACAGGCAGGCAGCAACCACTGCGTGAACGTGAATGGTTGCGGCACCGTCTTCAAGATCACGTCTACTGGTGCGCTCACCACGCTTTACCAGTTTACCGGTCAGGACGGGGGCGGTTACTACCCATCCGTTTTTGAGCAGCTCGTTCAGGGAACCGACGGGAACCTTTACGGCACCACTCCTTACGGAGGCTCCACCAACTGCTTCTTCGGCGGCTGCGGCACGGTCTTCAGGATCACGCCGGAAGGCGTACTGACCACCCTGTATAACTTCCAAGGGGGCGTCGGACAAAGCGTTAACCCCGGCGGGGAACTGATTCAGGCTACCGATGGAAATTTCTACGGGACGGCGGGCGGGGGTTACTACAGTCCCGACTGCATCGAAGCTTGTGGAACAATCTTCAAAATGACCCCCGAAGGCGTTGGCACCACGCTCGTCAGTCTTCACAGTAACCAGGGTGACGGTCCTGTAGGGTTGGTTCAGGCCACGAATGGCAGCTTTTACGTCGTCACGGACGCCGGCGGCCCCAGTAACAGCGGTACCATTTTTGAGTTGACGCCCGAAGGCGTGTTGACAGTACTGCACACCTTCAACTATCTCAACGCTGGCTCCTTCCCCTTTTCCGGTGTGGTTCAAGCTACCAATGGAAGCTTCTATGGGGACACCGAGAACGGGGGCACAATCTACAGCCTGTCTACAGGGCTCGGTCCGTTCGTAGAGTCAGTCCCGCCTGCGGGCAAGATCGGTACAACCGCCAAGATTCTGGGAACCAATCTGAAGTTCGCCACCGGCGTCGCGTTTAACGGCGTCGCCGCGAGCTTCACGGCAGAGTCCTCGACCTATATCGAGGCCACCGTCCCGGATGGTGCCACCACCGGCCTGATCGTTGTCACCTTGCCGACCGGCGCGCTCACTAGCAACGTGAGTTTTCAAGTGCTACCGTAAGGAGGCGAGATGAGGAACGCGCAAGGAAGTTGCCGATGGTCCGCAGTGATGGTTGCTGCCATCTCGATGATGCTGGTTTAGAGGAGCTATGACGCTGGCGAAGGTGGCACAGCGCGCCGGGGTTTCAACCGCCACGGTATCGCGGGTCCTCAACAACCAGGGGATCGTTAAGGATTCCACGCGCAAGCGCGTCCTGAGCGTGGTCGAAACACTGAACTATTACCCCAACCTCCATGCCCGGTCCCTCGCGGGCGGCAAGAACAATACGATCGGATTGATCGTCTCGAACCTCAGCAACCCATTCTTTGTGGACGTCTTCCAGGCGATGGATGCGACGGCACGCGCTCACGGCTACGATGTCCTGGTCGAACAAACTGATTACAAGGTGAATCAGCTGCGGGCGGGAGTGCGCTCTTTGCTGGGAAAGCGAGTGGTTGGACTGGCGATCATCGTCTCGGAGATGGAGGAGGGCCTCCTAGCGGAGATTCAGGCCAGCGAGCGGCCTACGCTTTTCTATGACGTCGGCGCGCCCGCCGAGAACTCGACCAACATCAGGGTGCGCTATGAACTGGGCACTCAACGCGCCGTGCAATACCTCTATTCGCTGGGACACCGGCGCATGGCGTTCGTTGGGCATCACAGCGCTCTCAACCCGCTGCAAGTCCGGAGAGAAGCCTTTCTCGGAGCGGTTGCCGGCTATGACGGCGCGGTTTCGTGGAAGATCGCCCTGGGACCTGATTCTCCGGCGGGAGGCGCGCAGGCCGTGGGCGAGCTTCTCCTCTCGGGCTTCAGGCCGACAGCCATTGTTTGCGTGAACGACTACATGGCAATCGGAGTGCTCAGTCAATTGAGGGTACATAACTACTCGGTACCGGCAGATATTTCCGTGACCGGATTCGACAACATCTCGTTGTCGCAATTTACCAATCCCCCGCTCACCACGCTGAATATCCCCCGTGAAGCCATCGGCCAGATGGCAGCAAGAGCTTTGCTGCCTGACTGGGCCGGCATGCCGATTCCTCCGGAAGTGCTGCTTGAACCCGAGTTCGTTCTGCGCGAGTCCACTGGCCCCGCGCTGGTTTCGTAACCTCGAGAAACATGCCAATTGAGACTCACCTGCAGCCGCGTTGGCCAAGATGATCGCTCGTACTTAGCAACCTTCTCCTGCGCCATCCTCCGTACGCGCTTCGTATGTTAGACTGAGAGTGGGGTCGTTCGTCCATGAATGATCTTCTTTTAATCTCCCAGGGCGGCGGCACTCATAGGGACAACATGAGGCGCCGACGCGGCTGGCCTCGAACGACCTTCATCGGTTCTATTCTTCTTCTGTTTGCTTCCTGCGGTTCATCCCTATGCTTTCCGTCCGGGCCCGGTACGAAAGCGGCTGCAGATCCTTACAGTCAAGGAGTCGCGCTACTGGCACAGCAGAAGTGGAAGGAAGCGGCGGCTGAATTCCAGCGAGCTATCCTCGATAACTCCAAGAACAGTCAAGCTTACGGTGGGTTGGGCGTAGCGCTCACCAGATTGGGAGATCCCAAGGACGCCGAGGCGGCTTTCAATGAGGTCGTTCGCCTCGACCCCAATAACGCGCAAGCCCATTATTATCTTGGCCTTATCGCCGCCGAATCGCAGGACTTGGAGGTTGCTACAGGAGAGTTGAAGGCTGCCGTCGAATCCAAGCCTGATTTTGAGGAAGCGCGTCTGGCACTGGCGCTCGCCATGGAGGAAAGCGGCCAGATCAAGGACGCTATCAACGAATACCAAACTGTTCTGAAACGGAATCCCAAGTCTGCCGAGGCCTACAACGGTCTCGGGAACGCCTATGTTCAGAACAATGAAATATCCAATGGTATCGAAGAATATCGAAAAGCGGTTCAATTGAAGCCGGACTATTTCCGCGCTTACAACAACCTGGGTTCAACTCTGGCTAGTGTGGGGGATTTCAACGCAGGCTACGCCGCGATTCAGAAGGCCTTGGCCCTGCGTCCGGCGAGCTTCGAGGCCCATCTCAACATGGGCGTTGTGCTGCGCGCCAAAGGAGATCCAAAGGGCGCGATAGTACAGTTCGAGCGAGTTCTGGCACTCCATCCGCCAGACGCCGTCGTCTCTCGGACCGAGTACGAGATGGCGCAGACTTACCAGCAGATTGGTAACTTCGAGAAGGCGATGCAATGCCTTGAAGGCGCACTTCGCTTGGCACCGCAAATGGGCGAAGCCTACTACTCGCTGGGCTCGGTCCTGAAGCAGCTTGCCTCTTCCAAATCACCGCAGGCTTCCCCCGCGCCTGCCAATCCAGACGCGCAAAGGTTTTGCGACCAGGCAGCTGGGAAGCTTGCCAACGGAGACTTGGACGGAGCTGCCCAAGCGGTTGGGGCGGCTTTGCGGGCCGACCCCAGCTACGCGAGGGCCCACAACCTGCTCGGGTTCATCCTCGGCCAGCAAGGCAAGCTGCCCGAAGCTATCAAGGAACTAAGTCAAGCAGTGGCGCTGGACCCCCAATCCTCCGGGGCGCACTATAATTTGGGCGTTGCCTTGTGGTATGGGGGCCAGAGAACTGAGGCCGTCACCCAATTGACGGAGGCGGTCAAACTGGATCCAGCTTCGGGCTCGGCCCACGCATTTCTGGGCATGAGCCTCAAGGATCTTGGCGACAATGAGCTTGCTCTGGACAGCTTGGCCTGCGCGCTGGCTCTCGACGCGAATGACTTCCCTGCGTATATGGATCAGGCAGTCGTCCTACTGAAGATGCATAAGCTAGGTCCGGCTCTTCATCAATTCGAAGCGGCTCTCCGGCTAGACACGCATGCCGTGGAGGGCCAACCTGATTTGGCGGAACCAATCTCCCAGCTCCAACAGGTGGCCCAGGGGAAGGACGACGTCCCGGAGGTGCATTTCGTGCTCGGCCGCCTGCTTGGCTTGGAGGGCGCCAACAAAGAGGCAGTGATTCAAGAGTTCCAAGCTGCGATTCGAGAGGCGCCCGATTTCCCGGAGGCCCATCACGCTCTGGGGTTAGTCTACGTGCAATCCGATCAGGGCAATCAAGCCATCGCAGAATTCCGGAAGGCCATCCAGGAGAAACCCGACGACGCAGAAGCTCATGGCGATCTTGGCGCCGTGCTGACTGAAGCCGACCTCGACGGCGCCGTCAAAGAATTGCAAACTGCTATCAAACTCGACCCCACCATGTTCAGCGCTCACTACAATCTGTCCGTCGCCTATGGTCGCCAGGGAAACGTCGAGCAGGAGATCGCAGAACTCCGCAAAGTGGTGGCGATGAACCCTCAGGTTGCGGATGCGCAGTACACCCTCGGCAAACTGCTGGTTGACCAGAAGAATCTGCCGGAGGCGGTTCAGCACCTCCGTGAGGCCGTGAAACTTGATCCTCAAAGGGGCGATGCCTACTACCAGCTGGGCTTGGCCCTGGGACGCATGGGCCAAACCGAGGAAGCGGACAGGCAGTTCCAACTTGCGCAGAAGTTCACCGCTAACAAAACGAAAACGCAATTTGCGGATACCCAGTTCAGTCAAGCGGAAGAAGAATTAGCCACGGGCAAGACGGACGCGGCCGTTGAACATTTCCGGAACGTCGTCCGGTTGGAGCCCGACTCAGCGAGCGTCCATAAGGAGCTCGGAGAGGCCTTGCTCAAGAAGGGGGACGCGGACGGGGCCGTTCGCGAATGGCGCGAGGCTGTACGCTTAGAGCCTGGCGATTCTGAGGTACGCTACGCCTTGGCGAAGCTCTTACTTGAGGAAGCTGACCTCGATGGGTCCATCCAGCAGTTCGAGGAAGCCATTCGCTTGCGCCCGTCATGGCCAGAAGCTTACAACTACTTGGGGATAGCACTCGCCCGAAAGGGCGAGACGAAAAAGGCCGTTACAACATTTCAGCAAGCTCTCAAACTCAATCCCCAATATGTCGAAGCCCAGGAAAACCTGACCGCGACCCTCAAGCAGGCCAACGCGCCGAAAGGGACCGCGCAGCATTAGGTCGGACCACGAGCGAAGAGAATGGCGAAGGTGGGAACTGTCAGGGTAAGGGGAAGCAGCCGGCATGAACCCTAACAGGGTGGCTTTGGCAGCTAAGCGGCGCCGTGCGGGGTCATACGCCTTACGGTGGGTTGGCTGGATTGCTGGTCTCCTGCTTACCCTTGCGGTCGCTCCGCCCTATCTCGGCTCTCAGGAGGATGGGTCCTATCCGGATAAGGGCGCAAGTGACCTCACTGCGCGCGTTCCTAACAACCCGGTTCAAACTGTCGACGCGGATGCCCTTAAGTTACTGGAGCCATTAGAGAGCCTAATCCAGCAGAGCCAATATCAACAAGCCACCCAGGGCCTGGAGCTTTACCTTCACGATCACGACAGCTCGGCCAGGGGGCACTATGATCTTGGCTACGTCTTTTTCCGCACCCACCAGGTCGGAGGTGCTGTCCGCGAGCTCTCCAGATCGCTGCAGCTTAACGACAAGGACGCCCAGGCACACAAGATCCTCGGATTGGTCTGCACCTTCGTAGGCCGCTATGATTTGGCGGAAACGGAACTGCAGGCTGCAGCACAACTGGAACCGGATTCGTCTGAGATTCACTATTTCCTCGGTCGAATTTATTACACGAGGCAGGTTTTCCCGATGGCCTTGAAGGAATTCCAGACCGCGATCCAGTTGAATCCGGCCTACATGAAAGCGTACGGCAATCTTGGCCTGGTGATGGAAGTGTTGGGGAAAGATGATGAGGCGGTTCGCGACTACACCACCGCCGCCCAGATCAACGAAGCGCGGCATCTCAAGTCGCCTTGGCCTTTTGAATTTCTCAGCGCGCACTATAATCGCACTCGAGAGCCCGCCCTGGCGATTGAGTATGCACAAAAAGCTCTCCAGATAGACCCGAAATGCGATCTAGCCTACTACGATCTCGCCAAGGCGTTCGAGAGCCAGGGCGACTGGCAGAAGGCCATGGATGGAGTTCAAAAGGCCATCGCCATTAATTCCAGCACACCCGAGTATTTCTACCTTCTGAGTACGGCTCTGCGGAAGCTCGGCAAAGTCCCGGAAAGTGAGGCGGCTCTCAAGCGATTCGAGCAAATCCACGACGACCAGAATGCCATGGCGAAAGAGTGGCGAGACGCCAGCCACCAACCCAATCTTCCCAAGACCCCGATACAACCGGATGATGAGCACTAAATCCCCGAGCGGCCTTGGGATGTCGCGGCGCCAATTCCTAAGGATTCTGAGGCGCTTGGGCGCGCTAGTGCCGGCGTCCATTCTGCTCCCCGAAGCTCAGAGCGCCGTCACTGATCAAGGGCCAAAGGTGCGAAGGTCTCCCCCGGAGCCTTCGACAGCCACGTTGGGATTTCGCCTCACGGACGTAGCTGTGCAGGCAGGACTCGGCCACGCCACCAACGTTACGGGCGAGAAGATGAAGAAGCGTTTTCTCCTCGAGGAAATGGGATGTGGCACGGCGTTCTTTGACTACGACAGCGATGGTTGGGTGGACATTTTCATGGTGAATGGAACAGCATTTGAGGTGCCTTCCGGCCCACCGCCCTGCAACTTCCTCTTCCACAACAATCGCGATGGAACTTTCACCGATGTCACCCGCAACGCGGGCTTAGTCCGCACTGGTTGGGGGCAGGGCTGCTGCGTGGGTGATTACGACAACGATGGCTTCGACGATCTATTCGTCACCTACTGGGGCCAAAACGTTCTCTATCACAACAACGGCGATGGCACCTTCACAGATGTTACCGAGAAGGCAGGTCTTATCCAGCCCGGTCCGCATCCCAGGTGGAATGTTGCTTGCTGTTTCCTGGACTACGACCTCGATGGACACCTCGATCTGTTCGTGGCGAACTATGTGAACTTCGACCCCACCATTGTTCCCGCGCCGGGTGCCGATCCACTCTGTAAGTATTACGGCGTCTCCGTTGCTTGCGGGCCTCAAGGTTTGGGCGGCGGAACGAATATTCTTTACCACAACCGGGGAGATGGCACCTTTGAGGATGTCTCAGAAGCATCGGGCGTGACTAATCCCCGCGGGCTGCCGGACCCTTATGTTGTCCGCGACAACTGGATTCCTGCGGGCTCCTATGGGATGGGGGCGGCGGCGGCCGATTTCGATAACGACGGTTGGCCTGACATTTACGTGGCGTGCGACGAGGCGCGGAGCCTCTTATATCACAATAACCACAACGGAACGTTCACGGAAATCGGTACGCCCGCTGGCTGCGCGCTCAGTCCGAGTGGAGGTACCCAGGGCGGGATGGGAGTCGCGGTAGGAGACTACGACTGCGATGGCTGGCTCGATATACTAAAACCCAATTTCGCCGGCGAAAACGTCAGCCTCTATCACAACAATCGGGATGGTACTTTTTACGACGCAGTCTATCAGTCTGGCCTTGGGTCGGCCACGGCAAATGTCGGTTGGGGAGCGGGGTTCCAAGACTTCGACAATGACGGATGGCGTGACATCTTCATCTCTACCGGACACGTTTACCCGGAGATTTCGGGCCATGGCCTCATGGCAAACTACGCGTCACCCCCAGTCGTTTACCGGAATACGGGGAACGGAAAATTCGAGAACGTCGCGTCACGGGCCGGGCCTGGTGCGACCCAACCTCATACCAGCCGAGGCTGTGCCTTCGGCGACTACGATAACGACGGCGACGTGGACGTCGTCGTTATCAACATGAACGAGCCTCCTTCGCTGCTGCGCAATGATTGCGCGACGGGACACAACTGGATCAAAATCAAGTGTGTCGGAGTCAAGTCCAATCGAAGCGCAATTGGAGCACGCGTCAAAATTGTAACCGGGGATCACGCCCAGATCGACGAGGTCATGAGCGGCGCCAGCTACCTCTCCCAAAACGATTTTCGCCTCCATTTCGGGCTCGGCAACGCGAGACAGGCGGACTCCATCGAAATTCGCTGGCCCTCGGGCCTTACGGAGCGGTTCCAGAAGGTCGAAGCCAATCAACTCCTCCACATCCAAGAAGGCCAGGGGATTGTTCGGAAGGAAAAGCTCTCCAGAAGGTAGTGTCCCGAGTCAGAGATTTCGTGGTGAGTACCTTCCCGTTTTGCCGGCCACTCAACGTGCAAAGGGCGGGCGCCCTGCCCGCGCACCACGTCAGGAGGGTAGCGCTTGTCGGGCAAGGTCCAGCCTCAGGACGTCCGCCACAAAAAGCGATGGCCGGTCCGTTCAAGGACCGGCCATCGGAGGGAGAGGGGAAAAATCAGCCTCAGAAGAAGATTTGCAAGCCGATCTGAATGCGCCTTGGGACGTTGCACTGGGTAAACGTCGTCCCGAAGCCGCTTCCAAGGGTTGAATTCGGCGGGCAAAAATCGACCCGGTTGAAGACATTACCGGCCGAAGCTTGGACCCTCACATACTTGCTCTCGCCGAAGTAGGTGTCTTTGTAAAGCTGGAGGTCCTCGTTGTAGAACGGGAAGCCCCGGATACTGTCTGTTGTCCGCGGGTTGTCACCAAACGAGTATGAGCCCGGGTTAGAAAAGGCAGCCGCATTGTAATACGTCTGACTGAAGGGGTTCGTGAACGGGCCCGGTGCCAGAGGGCTCTGGCCGGAAACGGTGTTCGGAAACTGAGTGCCGCCGTTGTACAAGAGACCGCCGAAGAGGCTGGGTACAAGCATCGTCTGCGGGCGTCCCGACTCGTAGCTGAAAATACCAGACACGTTCCAGTTACTGATGAGCTTGTTCAACACACCCGTAGATCCCGATCCCCACTTCTGGCCCGTACCGAACGGCAGGTTGTAGACCTCGCTGATGGCCAGAACCTGCGGGACGTTGTCGACACTGGGCCCCCACATGTCGCTCATATCGCTTGGGTTTTGGGGGGGGGCATCATTGCCCGACCCATAACCTGACTGCGCTTCTCCCGATTCCGCGCCGTTGTTCAGGAGCTGGGACCACGTATAGGACACGGTGACCAGATTGTTCAGCCAATGCTTGTTGAATGCCACCTGCAGCGCATTATAGAGGCTCTTTCCGGTGTGCCCCAAGCGCCACTGGACGTTCTGGTACTGGGGGTAAGGCCGCAAAGCCTGGGCCAGGTCTCCGGTGAAACCTGCGTAGGGGGGAGTTGAGAACCCCGCGGCCACCGCGGCGGCGTTGGGAACACCGTTCGTGAAGAATCCGTTCGTCAGGGCAGAGCCATACTGGAGCACGCTACCCGCATTTTCATTAGACTCAGGCCCGAGGTTGAGACTGTTGATGGGCAAACGCGTTCCGTGGTTCCCCACGTAAGCGACGCTCAGGAACATGTTGCTGTTCCATTGATGTTGATAGGAGACTGTGTAGTTTACCCATCTGGGCATATCGTATTGGTCGGGTAACACGCCCACCGGCGACAGTCCATTCTCGACCGCCGGGCTAGTATTGGGCGGGTAGGTAATGAGAGAGCTGGGGAAGCCGTTTGCGAAGTTGAAAACGGGAGCAAATCCGCCAGTAACATTGTTGATCCCTGGGTTCGTCAGAAAACCATTCGTTGGGTAGGGATTCCCGGCCCAGGAGCCCGAGATGGTGGCACCGGCGTATTCGCCAATTCCACCGCGAATCACGTTATTTTGCCCCAGCTGATACGCGAAGCCAAAGCGGGGCGACAACATCGTGTCGCCGTTCCCGTTGGCAACGCTCCCAAAGGCCATCGCACCCGGAAAACCGGCGGCCCCGGGATTGGGAAGAGAGGGCACCATGGTTGAAAACCGGTTAAATTGCTCGGAGAGACCCGAATTCCAATCGAGACGCAGGCCGAAGTCGAAGGTGAGGTGTGGTGTCACCTTCCAAGAGTCGTTCACCCAGGGAGAGGCGTAGTAGAATTTTGGCATGTAATTCTGCGGGACGGTGAACCCCGCATTATCGACCTGGCCCAGCAGGAAAGCAGCAAACCCATCCCCGGTGAAGTTGCTCAAGTTGGTTCCGGTGTTGGAGTACCCCGCAACTTCGGCGGCCCCGAAAGTAAAGCTGCCACCTGTGTTAACGGCCCATCCCGTCTGCGGATAGTTGTGATACTCGACTTGAACGCCGAACTTGACGGTGTGTTTGCCGGTAATCCACGTGAGGTCGTCATAGAACTGGTACCGGTTGTTGATGTCGGCTCCGTCCGGAAACCACGGCGTCCCGTAGGAAGTGTACCCGACCGTACCACCCGCGAAGTTGAGCGAAGGGAAGCCGGCGTTGTTAAACTCAGGCTGGTTTGGCAGGCCAAGCCCCAGCTTCTGGTTCCAGCCTACCCCTGAGGACAACTGGTGTCCATCCATCGACCAGCGGTCATAGGCCAAGGTGGCGTGGTTAAAGAGGTTCGGCTTGATCACCGTGTTGATCTGGAGGTGCAAGAAGTGGTTAGTAATGAGCTGGTAGAAACCTTGGCCCAGATAGGTGTCGTTCGCCTCAGGGTCCGTTTCCCCGTTGTTCTCGGTATCGCAGCCCTGCGGCCCGCCACAGTGGGCAGTCCGAGGCCGGTGATTCTGAAAGTAAGTGAAGGAGGTCGACCACTTGTCGTTGAACGTGTGATCGACCCTGAGCAGCCACGTCCAGACGTTAATTACGTCATTGTCGTCGGAAGTGCCGCCGAATTCGTTGGGGGTGAACAGCGTATTCCGGTCGAGCCCCGGGATGATGGAGGAAACATAGGCGGAGCCGGCATTCTGCAGCATCAGCGGATCGTTCGCCGGAATCATGTTTGCGGTTGCCGTGGGCAATCCGGTTGTTGGGTTAAATCCGTAACCATTACGCACGGGGATCCCATTCACCCTTCGCGTGGTAGAGGGGTTGAAGATTTCTCCATAGTAGATGGGCCTTCCCAGCGCGTCCGTCCCAATCTGACAAGGAGCAGTTGGACACTTGAAGCCCGCGCCTGTCCAGCCCGCAGGATTGTTCAGCAACTCGCTGAAGTCACCGCTCCTCTCATTCGGCGTAGGAAGTGTATTCTGGAACCCCGTATTGACTGTACTGTGGTAATCGAACCGGTCATAGTTGGTAAAAAAGAAAGTCTTGCCCCACTTGTGGATCTTGGGAATCGGTCCGCCAAGCGTAGCTCCCACGTTATTCTGCGTCAGGGACAGGATGGGTACGCCTGAGGCGTTCAGGAAGAAGTTGTTCGCATCCATCTGGCTGGTGGTCAGAATGTCGTACAGACTACCGTGAAATTGGTTGGTGCCCGACTTGGTGGTGTAAAGAGCTATGCCGCCACTGGTGTGCCCGTACTGAGCGGAAAAGTTATTCACCGTGGTGGTCATTTCCTGCACAGCCGCATAGGGGATTGAACTTTCGTGCGTTTGCTGGTGGCCTTCGGCGTAACCGTATTCGGCACCGTCGAACCAGCTCTCCCAAGACACGGTCTGGCCGCCGTTGATTCGCGATTGGAACGCGTCGCCGCGGAAGATGGCGTCGCCGTTCGGCGCGGTCGGGACGTAGCCCGGCGCCAGGACGAGCTTCGTTTCGGCGAGGCGAACGTCGGCGCCCATGACGTCCGGGAGGTCTTTATATGACTGGCCGCCAACCGCGTAAGTGATGGCCGGACTCTGAGTGTTGATGAGCTGTGCGCTCGCTTTCACCTCGACGGTCTGCGAAACGGCGCCGAGTTGGAGCGTGACGTTCTGCGTGTAAGTCATTCCGCCGATCGTCAGCGACAAATCAGGCTGGCTGTAAGTCTTGAAGCCGTCTTTTCTCACCTCCAGGGTGTAGGGACCAGGAATGATCGCCGGGGTGGTGAAATTGCCGGCGCCGTTGGCAGCCACGATAGTTTTTATGCCGGTACTCTGATTTGTCATCGTGACCGTGGCGTCGGGGATAGTCGCCCCGGACGGGTCGGTCACAAGACCCGTCACCGCTACGCGGTCAGCGCCTACCTGGGCATGGACAGCTTTGACATTGAGGAGCATCAAAGAAGACAGCACCAGCAGCACCGCCAGAAAAAGGGATTGCCTTGTCACCGCCCACCTCCTCGGATATTCCGAACAATCGACTAAGCCCAATACCTGACGCGACTTGCAGTGCTTCTAGCCGAAAGGCGCTGACTCCTTCCCGTCCGAAGCCAGCTACCCCAAGGAAAACAGAACCCAACCTTTCTCCACCCAACTCTCCGACCCGACGCTTGTGTAAGCGCTTTCATCCAAAGAAATCTGATAAAATCACCTTTGCTAAGCATTGTCAATAGTTTTCTTAATGTTTTTTTCGCCGCGCTCTACTAGAAACAAGTTAGGTTACGGCGTATCTGGCTATCGGTGCTTCTAGCCTAGTTCCTTCGTACCATCTAACTATCACTGAGTACGCCACTGGTTCGACCACCCCATCATGTTGAGTTTGGCTTGGCCTGTGTCACTTGAAACACAGCGTCGCCTTGCCGGAGCATTTGCGTACCGACGTGCTCAGAAGCCGCCGGCGCTGAGTAGGCCGGCGAAGGTGTCTACGGTGACCTGGCTCGAGCTGTGCTTCATTAGGTCCTGCGCGTAGGCGAGCGGTGCGCCTGCCTGAATGACCAAGCTGCCAAAGGTATGCCTGCTTTGCGTCTTCGCGCGTTTGCGAGAGAATGCTACTTGTCCTTTGACCACGCGTAATGCCCGCGGGCGGGAACTACCATGAAACCTTCCCAAAGTGCCAGTGACGCTCTGTTCGAGCAGGCGTGTGGATTGATTCCCGGCGGCGTGACCAGCTCCGCCCGCAAACTCTTTCCGCATCTCGTCTTCCGAGAAGCCCAGGGCGCTCACCTGAGAGACGCGGACAGTAACAGCTACCTCGACTATCACGGCGCCTTCGGCCCCATCCTGCTCGGTCACAACCATCCGGCTGTGAACCGCCGCGTGGCCGAGGCGCTGGAGCGTTCCGCGCTGTCCGGGGCTGGGCCGACGGAGCTCGAGATCGAGCTGGCGCGCAAGATCCACCAGCATGTGCCCTGTGCGGAAAAGGTTCAGCTTTGCACCAGTGGCTCAGAAGCCGTCTTCAATGCCGTCCGCGTGGCGCGAGCATTTACCGGCCGGCCGAAGATCATCAAGTTCCAGGGTTGCTATCACGGCACCTATGACTCGGTGCTGGTGGGCGGAATCGGCTCGTGGAACCCAGCTTGCGCGGGGGTGACGCGCTCTGAGCGGATCGGGAACATCGGCCGGCTCGACCCGGGATCCGGCGGCATTCTCCCTGCGGTGCTCGAGAACACCCTGGTGTGCACGTACAACAGCCTGGATGAAGTGGAGCAAGCTCTGGCCGCGCATTCTAATCAGGTGGCGGCGATCCTGGTTGAGCCCATCGCCCACAACATGGGTTGTGTGCTGCCGAAGGCCGGCTTCCTACCGGGACTTCGTCATCTCACGGCGGCCGACGGAACGCTGCTGATCTTTGATGAGGTCATCACCGGCTTCCGCCATCATCTGGGTGGCTATCAGGCGATGTGCGGCGTGCGGCCGGACCTGGCGACCTTGGGAAAAGCAATGGCCAACGGGTTTCCGGTGGCGGCCGTCTGTGGGCGGGCCGAAATCATGGATCATTTCAATACGCGGCCGGGCGGCGACACCTACTTCGCCGGAACTTTTCACGGCCACCCCGTTGGATGCGCGGCTGCCCTGGCAACTCTGGATGTGCTTGAGCGCGATCCCGTCCACGAGCATGTCTTCCGGCTCGGCGAGCGCCTGAGGCGCGGACTCGCTGACATCCACCGGCGGCTCGGCACCGGCGCCGTCGTGGCCGGCTTCGGCTCAGTCTTCGTCACCTATTTTGCGCCCGGCCCCTTCGAGAGCTACGACGACTGCTCGCGAAGCGACGCGCGCAAATTCATTGAGTACCGCCAGCGGCTGATCGCGCGGGGCATCTTCGAAATGCCCACCAACCTCAAGCGCGGACACATCAGCTACAGTCATACTGAACGGGACATCGATCACACCCTGCAAGTGGCGGAGGATGTGGTGAAAACCATGTTCGGCTAACTTATCGCCCGTCCAAGAAACTGACCCTCTCATAGAATAGCGGGCTCCTGGAGTATTCTCACCGTACGCTTACCCCGGGGCACCTGCTTCAGCGACGACCTCGAAGTGCGGACTGGACGGGCTCAAGAGCACATTCAGGCGGCCCGGGAGCACTTCGATCTCTAGCGGCAAACGTCCGAGCGGCTCGCCGTCGACTTCGATCCAGGTAAAGCGAGGCGCTTGCGCGACCAGCCGTCGAGCCCGGAGATGATGGGCCTTAGGATGACGGTAGACGTCCTCAGAGTAGAGAACATGAATGTCCCGGACCAGTTCCATAGGGTTGAGATAGTCGATGATGGTGACATCCAGAAGCCCGTCGTTCAGGAGGGCGCGAGGGCAGGGTTGCATGCCGCCTCCGTGAAATCTCCCATTGCCCACAGCCACGTTGGTGATGAAATAGGAAAGCAAGCGCCCATTGCCATCGATCTCAATCTCGATCTGACGACCGCGATAGGTGGCGACCGTCTTAAGGGTGGCCCAGAAGAACGCCGCTTTGCCGCTGACCGCCGTCAGGAGATTCTTGGCCTGAGCGGCCACCGCGCCGCCCATACCGAAACTCGTGAGATTGACGAAGTAACGCTGTCCTTCCTGCCCGTCTGAGGCGACGAACTTCACCTTTCCCACATCGATAACGAACGGCCTGCCGCTCGCTAGAATCTCAATCGCTGCCTCCATGTCGGAGGGGATGCCGATCGTGCGCTGAAAGTCGGCCCCCGTTCCAACGGGCAGGATGCCAAGCTGCACTTCGGGGCGAATGGGCCAGTCATTGCACATGAACCCGTTCACCACCTCGCCGACGGTGCCGTCACCGCCCACAGCGACGATCAGGTCAAAACCGCCCTCGATAAGCTCCCGCGCGATGCCCGTGGCGTGCCCGGTTGAGCTCGTCCAGCGCACCGTCACGTGGCCGAGACGATCGCGGAGCCGCATCGCCATCTGAGGCCAAAGCTTCCCGGCGCGGCCGCGGGCCGCATAAGGGTTGACGATAACGCCCACTTTGCGGTTCATGCCAGGCGACGGCGGAGGTCTTGCACGGTGTCGCGAACGGTCTCATGCGGATCGCGCGGGATGAAGCCAAGCTCTTCGCGCGCCTTGCTGGAATCGCAATACCAAAAGAGGGCCGACATCTTGATCGACGCCTCGTCAAGGGCAAATTCGCGGCCGATGAGCGGCAAAAGCCGCCGGAGCATGCGTGTGCTCGCCAGCGACATCCGGAGGGAAGGCTGCAATCGCGGAACGCGGCGGCGGGCGGCGGCTGCCACCTTCCCGATGAACTCACGGAACGTCCAATTGACGCCACCCAGCAGATAGCGCTCACCCGGCCGGCCTGCGCGCATGCCGGCGATAGCGCCGCGGGCCGCATCGCGCGCATCGACGAAGTTGAGGCCCCCCAGCGGCACGGCGAGAATCTGGCCGCGCAGGAAGAGCGCCACGTCCCCGGTGGAGGATCGGCGGTCGTCACCCGGACCGAGCAGGAGGCTGGGGTTCACGACCACCACGGGGAGCTGGTGCCGTTCGAAATACTCGAGTGCCAGTCTCTCGGCGAATATTTTGCTCAGGTAGTAAGGCCACTCGCCCACAAGTTCATTCGTGTAGCCTGAGGTCTCGTCGCGCACCACCGGCTCGCGGCTGACGCCAACGGTTCCCGACGAGGACACATGCAGCACCCTGCCCGCTCCTGCTGCAAGGGCGGCCTCGCACACATTACGCGTGCCCTCGACGTGCGTAAGGTAGAGGCGTTCGGCATCTCGCGAATCGCGCGAGACGATGCCGGCCAGATGGTAGATCTCGCTTGCGCCTTCGGCGGCGCGACGCACGTCGTCGCGCGAAGTGATATTGCCGCGGACCACCTCAATCCCTCCTCCCTCGTCCCAGGGCGATGCACCGCGGCAGAGCACACGCAGCCTGGCCTGGGGCGCATCGGATTTGAGCTGTTCAACCAGGTGTTTGCCGAGGAATCCGGTGGCTCCGGTCACGAGAATGGTTTCCATTGCGGATCAGACGGACTGCGGCACACCCTTCATATCGGCCATCAGAATTGGCGCGAAGTGCATCAGCGTGACGGAAGGCCTGTGACCGACGTGGCTCTGAGCCATTTCCAGTGCTTCGTTCATGCTCGTCGCCGTCTCCCAGCCCATGATCTGGGCCGCTCGTTTCGATTCCGCGCCCACGCAGATCACCTTGCCGACGTGCGCCCGGCCGTTCTCGCCCCAGTACCACATGTAGAACGGATGCACGCCATGGTAAGCGTTCCCGGTGCGGTACATGCGGATGTAGTCCGGATCCTGGGCGAAGCGGCCTTCGTATTTCTGCTGCAATTCGAAGGAGTCGCGCGTCTCGGGCAGGATGGAATGGAAGAACTCGATGTAAGACGGATGATGCAAGGGATCGAACTCGTCGTAGAGCGGATGCGTGATGATGAGCACGCCATTTTTCTTCACCACCGGCATACCGCGGTACATGTTGTGGAAGTATCCGAGCGCCATCACCTGCACCAGCAGAGGATTAAGAATCGAGTTCACGTTGTACGGCGAAACGAAAGGAACTCCATAAACAACCACGTCGGACTGGCCTTCCATCGGGCAGCAGTACTGGGCGTAGCAGTAGGCCAGCGTCTTGTCGTGCACGGGCAGCGTGGCGCCGGCGTGCACGGCGATGGGCTCGTAACAGGCCGGAATCCCAAACAGGACCTTCCGTTTCAGGGGCCGGGATAGCGCTCCGAGGCCTCGCCGGGTTACGGCGAACATCGCCTTGTCAAGGGACGAATAGTAATCTTCGTTCTTGGTGAAAAAGGCCATCTTGGGGTCGAACATCGCGTTGTTGACCGCCGTCTCCACGTGGAACACCTTCAGCTTCTGATTGACAATCTGGCCGATGCGGTCGCAAGACCGGTTCATCGCCGAGCGCGTGTGATCAAAATAGGAGTCGGAGTCAAGGATCGTCTGGGGATTGTGATGAGCCTGCAGCGTGGGGTAGTCGCACAGTCCCACGCCTACGGACTTGCTGCCGCCGTCCATCGGGACCAGGTTGATGTTGACATAGATCAAAAGGTCGGATTCAGCCGCCCGCCGGTTGAGGCGCACCCGTTCGCCGTGGGCCGTGACGCCGAGCTCGACCATGCCGTCCGGCTTCTCACCATCGTGGTGATAAAGGCGGTCAGGGTAGTAGGCGCTGAAGATGCGCCCGCCCACCGCCCGGCGCAGCTCGCCTTCGCTCATGCGGCGGTGGAAGGAGGTCGCCACCACAATGTGAACGTCCTCCACGCCTTTCCGAGCAAGCAACTCGAGAAGGATGGTCAGAACCGACTCGCGAAGGTCCGGACGCTTCATCTTCGGCAAGGGCAGAGAAATGTCATCGATGGCGATGGTGATTTTCATCCGCGGCCGAAGCAGCGCCTCGAGCGGCTCCATCTCCTCCGGGTGCGCCAGCGCATAACGAATCGCAGCCTGGCGGTCACGCAGGCCCGGGATGGTCGGATTCGGATACATCTCGCGGGTGCCCGCGGGGAACTTCACAGAGAGCAGATCTTCGCCAGACCACATCAGGCGCGGCGCCGACTTCGCTTCGAGATGCACCACGCAGCCTTCGTGGGAGACCACGGCGCCGCGGCCCACCGCATTGGGAGTGGGATCGCCGAACTCGGGAGTCCGGGAATCGAGATTCGAAACTCGAAACTCGGGCCCTCCTGACGAATTTGGATCTTCGCGTTTTGAGTTTCGAGCTTCAATGGGAGCGGCCATGATGGTCTCCTTGGGACGCGCCGCGGTGCAGATTGAGAACAGGCCACCCCCGATCGCGGGCCAGGCGTTCCAGGCGCCGGTCGGGATGCACCGCCACCGGACTGCCGACGGATTCGAGCATGGGCGAGTCGGAAAAGCTGTCCGAGTAAGCCTTGCAGGCGGCCAGTTCGGCGCCATGTTCGCGGGCCAGGCGCTTTACGGCCTCCACTTTTTCGCCTTCGGCCAGGAGTGGCGGCGCCACCTCGCCTGTGGCCACACCGTCGTCCCAGACGAGAGAATTCGAGACCACAGCGTCAAATCCAAAATAACGGACGATGGGTGCGAGCGCAACGTCCAGTTCGCCGGTGACCAGTACGGTCCGGAAGCCGGCGTCCCGATCCGCTTCCACCAGTGCCTTCGACCCCGGATAGATGCTGGGCTGGACCACCCGCTCGAAGAGCTCCTGGTCGAGCGCCAGCAGCCAGTCGCGCCGCATGCCCCCGTACTCGCGATAGAAGATCTGGTTAAACAGGCGGCGGGAATAAAAATCGAGTGCGAGCATGGCCGGCACGCTCAGCAAAAGCTTACCGCCCTTCCACAGGGCTCGCGTTCGCGAAGGCAGTTTGCGAACGAAGAAGGCGTAACGCTGGACGATGTTGCCGGAACTCAAGGTTCCGTCGAAGTCGTAAAAGGCTAGTCGCGGCATCAGATCTTAAGCCCGTATTTGGCGGTCCTGAGCCGGTTCGCTCCCTTTCGCACCACTCTGAGCGAAGCGAAGAGGCTCACGGTGAACTCTGCGAAGGAGCTCAGGGTAAACTCAGCGAAGCATCTGCTGATTGCAAAATTAAAAGGACTTGCGAGATTCCTCGTCGCCTTTGCCTCCTCAGAACGACGGCCGGATGAGTTTTCCACAAATTGTTAGACTATCTCTTTTAGAATGAATATGATACTCCGTAAGGTCTTCTGAGTCCGCCGCCGGGTCACAAACCTCCTCATTGACCGGTACGCCCCCAGCGAACGAATTTTTCCTGCAAAATCAGGCTTATCTCCATGCCCATCATGGGTTTACCTCTGCCAGTTCGTTCGGGAAAATAAGGCCTATCTGCCTTACAATCAATAGGATACGTTGACCAGTTCGTTTCCGGTTCCAGGTGGCCCTTATTGGGTCTTGTGGCTTAGACGGAGTCGCGGTGCCGAGTTCCTTCCACATGAGCCGCCCTATTACTGCGTAGTACATGAACCCGAGACCGGAGTCAAGCGAATTCCGCCTCGCCTTCCGGGCTATCTTACCCCGCTCTCCCTCTTCGCCACGGGGTCCCGCTCCGGAGGACTCCATTAGATTTCCGGAAGCTCCCTCTCTTTCAGCTCATCCGTTGCTTCCCAGGCGATTCCTAACCTTCAGGCGCGCGCCAAGACCCGCTGCAGGTTCCGGCGGTGCCGGCACGCCAGAAACACAGTCATCAAGGCGGCACAGGCTGCGTCCGTGCGCCCCACGAAGACCAGCATCAGGATCGTAAAGAGCAGCCAAGTGGTGAGCGAGGCCACCGCCCCAGCTTCTCGCCACCTGAGCTTGCTGAAGGTGATCCGGCTCAGCGCAAAGTACGCCAGCGCGATGACCGCCCACCGTGGATAGAGTACCAACATCACGCCGCCCGACGTGGCGATTCCCTTGCCGCCATTAAAGCCGAGAAAAGGTGAGAAACAGTGACCGAGCACGGCGGCGAAACCAAAGAGCCACGCCCAGCCGATCGCACTGGGCCAGGGCGCAGCAGGGGCGCCGAGCGGCCAGGCTCTGAGCACTAGCCACACGGCAAGATAGCCCTTGCCCATGTCACCGATCAATGCAAACACCGCGCGTCGCTTGCTCACTCGCAGGACGTTGTTGAATCCAGGATTCCCCGACCCTACCTTGCGGATGTCGATTCCCGAGCCGGTCATGGAGATCACGGCGAAAGGAATAGACCCGAGCGCGAAGCAGACGGCAAGTCGAACGAAGACCGATTCCATAAGAGGAGTCAGAACTCAGGAAAGCCGGGCGAGTCCCGAAACCCCGAAGACCTCACGCCGGCTTTTCTTACCTGCACAATTCGGCAATCTCGCTCCGTACCCGCTCCCTCAGCTCGACGATATCGCGCTGGCCGCAGGGCACGGGATCGAGCGGCTGGCCGACGATGATGGTCGCGTTGTGATCGAGCCCGCGATGGTCGGGATCGAGCACGTGCGAAGTGCCCCGTACGCCGACGGGCACGATAGGCCGCGAGGTGAGGACGGCCGCGTGAAAGGCGTCCAAGCGGAAGCGGCTGGAGGCGGGCGGAGCGCCTGGCGAACTATCGGGAAACACCAGCACGGATTGGCCGCTCTCAAGCGCGTGCCGAATCCGGTCGCGCAGGATCCCTCCTCGCGGTGTGTTTTCGCCGCGCAGGGGTTCGAGCACGACGCCGCGCAACAGATTCGCCACACCTCGCGGCATAAAAGCCACCTCGCCGCTTTCCGCCAGAAGAAATGGTTGCTGGAGGACCGCAGCCATGATGAGCGCATCCAAGGAACCGGCCCGATTCGCGATCAGAACCACGGGTCCTGCGTCCTTCAGGCTCCCTGCCGCCTCAACCTTGACGGGCTGGCCCGTCAACCGCAGAATCCAGCGGGCGCAGCCGCGAGCCGCAGCGGGGCGCGCCCCAGCCGGGGCGATCCTGCCCAGGGCGCCGCTCAGCCTGGGCACCAGCGCCCAGACCGCAGAGGTGTAGGTTCGATAAAAAGCCGACTTCACGTTCCGGGTTCTGTGAATTATCCAGGCGCCGAGATTATCGAGCGCCAGGTTCGCCATCTGGACCCAGGGAGCGCGGTGGGTACCGCCCAGTTTGCCCTCCTCGAAGAGGCGTTTGGTTTCGTGACGGCGAATCTTGCCGCTCGACGTCTTGGGGATGCTCTGCGGCGGCAGCAGCACCACCTGGTCTGGTGGCACGCCGGCCGCGGCCACGCCACGAACAATCTCTGCCTTGATTCGCTTGCGCTCGATGGCGTGGGTTTCGCGGGTTTCCGCCACCACGATCACCCTTTCCGTGCCGGAGCGCGGCTCGCGGCTGCCAAAGGCGGCCACACAACCGCGCCGCACGCCTCTCACCTCGGCGGCAGCGGCTTCAATCTCCTGGGGAACAATATTGTGACCGGCGCGGATGATCAGGTCCTTCATGCGCCCGGTCACGAAGAGCTCGCCACCAGCCCAGTATCCCAGGTCGCCGGAGTCCATCCAGCCCTCCGCGTCAAGCGCGGCCCCACTAGCTTCAGGATTACGATAGTAGCCGGGCGTCCGCGAGGGTCCGCGGAAGAAGATTCGCCCCTGGACTCGCTCACCCACCGGGCGGCCCTCATCGCCGAGCACCCGGACCTCGTGGCCGGGGAGTGGGGCGCCATTCGCGACAAAACGTACAACGTTGGGATCATTGCCGGCCCCGTTGCTCGGCGCGCTGCCGCTCGACTCCGCCGCGGCCGGCCAGGCTGCGGGCGCGGCGCGGCCTTCCCGGCCAAAAACATCGCGCTGGACTGCATCGATTCTGGGCGGGCGGTCGATGGGGGGAAAAGTCAGCGCCACTGAGGACTCAGCAAGACCATAGCAAGGCACGAAGGCCTCGGGGCGGAAGCCGTAAGGACGGAAACGCTCGGCAAAGCGTTCGAGAGTGTCAGGCAGGACGGCCTCGCCGGCGTTAATCGCCACCCGCCAGCGGCTGAGGTCGAGCCCTTGGATAGCCTCTTCGCGAATCTTGCGGGCACAAAGCTCGTAGGAAAAATTCGGAGCGGGGCAGAGCGTGCCGCCGGAGTCATGCAGCGCCCAGAGCCAGCGCTCCGGACGCGACAGGAAGTCGAGCGGCGAGAGCACGGTGATGGGCGCGCCGTAGTAAACGCTGAAGAGCCAGGAGCCGATCAGGCCCATGTCGTGATAAAGCGGCAGCCAGGTGACGACCACGTCGTCGGGCCTGAATTTGACGGCCCAGCCGATGCCGCGCACGTTCGCGAGCACGTTGGCCTGGGTGAGCACCACGCCCTTCGGATCACCCGTGGAGCCGGAGGTGTACTGAACGAAGGCGATATCGGCAACCCGCGCCTCTGAGGATCGCAGCCTCGCCGAGCCTTCGCGCCCGGCCCCTTCGAGTTCCCCCACGGAGGTCACGCCGAGAAGGCCTGGCAGGCTCAGGCCCATCAACTGCGAGACCGCGCGGACGCGATCAAAGCTGATGAGGAAGCGGACCTCAGCGTTGCGCAGAATCTTCACTTGGCGGCGGACGTATTCCTCGATCTTGTCGGGCCGGGCGGGAGGATAAATGGGCACGGCCACGCCACCGGCCAGCATGACGCCGAAGAAGGCGTAAAAGAAATCCGAGGACGTGGGCAGCATGATGGCGACGGTCTGGTTCGGTGCGAGGCCGCGGTCGCGCAGACCAGCGGCTACCCGTGAGGACGCCTCCAGGAGCTTGGTATAGGTGATGTCCTGCCCGGACTCGCCCTCCAACAGGTGAATCTGCACCCGCTCGGGCTCCACGGCGGCATGGTGCCGCAGCACATCGACCCAGGTGCGAGCTCCGTCCGGTGCGGCCGGCGCGTCACGCGAGGGCTGCTCGATGCGATAGCGCTCCCGGGGCTTCCGCGTGCCCTGCACCGCCATCAGCGCCCGCACCCAGTCGGCAGGGGTCTCCGCGTTCTGGGCCAGAGTGTCCGGCAAGAGGCGCTCAAAGCGCTTCTCAAAACGCACCAGAAGCTCCACCCGCTCGAGGCTTCCGAGCCCGAGATCACGCTCCAGCGCCGAGCTGACGTCCACGCTTCGTGCAGCCTGCTCCGAGCCGAGCTCCCGCAGAAGGCCCCGGATGATCTCGAGGACCCCTTCCTCGATCGTGGCCTGGTCGAGTTGTGGCGAGAACACTGCCATCACGTCCTAATTGTCAGGAACAGCCGGTGAAAGGTCGCTCGCGGCCGCGCCGAGTCTGCAACTCTTTGGCTTCATTTCGTTTTCCGACCTGCAACCTACCCTCTAGCCCATTCTCATTGACCCGAACAGTTCTCCAAGTTACTTGCTGATTCTAAAGGGCATTCGAGTTCGTCCGCGGCTTCTCCGGAGCGCGTGCCGGTGCTTCCTTACCCCTCACAGCCTGCCTTCCGGCGACCTTGACCGACTCTGTTGATACCAGATCGTGTAAGTCTTGTCAAGCGTATCACTTATATCAGCGGTGTCAACCCCGCGTTCTCTAGTTTGCATTGAAGCGGCCCGCCATCGACGAAATAGGAGTCATCAGCCTTTGCTTCCATTCTGTGACGTGTGAGGCGGCGCCGCCGAAGCGCGGAACAGACCCCAACCCCGGAACTCGCGGCCGCTGAGGCGCACCCAAAAAGAGGCCGGATTTACGGACTCCGGTTGGGGCTAGGCCGGGGTTAAACTGCACTTTGGTGGACTTGCTTTATGGCAGGACAGGCATCTCGCTGGCAGCCGACTCGCGCCTGACCCTTTTGCGGATACTTGGATAAACGCGTGTTCTCTAGGCGGCTCCCGCGATCCTCCGGCGTCTTTTCGCTTTAGCGGTAGCAGAACTACATGCGAATGCCACAACGGAGCCCGAATAGAAGTCACGGACGAAGTACTCGCGCCCGGTACGAGCCTGAGCCAAGTCTCGTAGCCTGATCCTGGCGTGTTCCAAGGTGGCTGCCGCACCGACCCACCGCGGGAAGGTACCCGGTATCATCTCGAACAGGTCATACTGAGTTTCCATGGCAACCTCCCTCCTTATGTTTCTTCCCCTATGTTTCTCCATCCTTCGTCATGCCCATTCTAGCGAAAAGCTGGAAGCTCCGTCATCGTAAGAATTTATAGCCCCGGTAAGACTTTCTTGCGGCTCCCGCGCGCGGACGTGCCAAGCGAAGGATGGCGCGGTTTAGGCATAGCCGTAGCCTTGGCTGTCAACCCAGCCCCAGCGACTATACGCCGCGGCGTAGGACCGTTCTTTCGAATACACGTCTGCCCGCCTCCCGCGGAGGTCTGTGGAACGCCTTGACTGGCGCATCCCTTCAAGCTTCTAGCACCGACCGCTTCCCGGTGGTTTGTGGTAGATTGTCACCCTGAAGCGGAGGTCAGAATGCGCATTCTTGGCAAGGTTGGGTCGGGATTAGCGCTGGCGGTCTTCACCCTCGCCGGATCAGCGAGATCCGGTTCGCTCAAGGCGGGTGTGGCGAAAGTTGACATCACGCCGCCCCCGGGCTTGCCGCTGTGGGGATTTGAGAACCGCAAGACGCCTGCCACCGGAACGCGCGATCCCCTCTATGCGCGCATCCTTGTGCTCGAAGTGGGTGAAACCCGGCTGGCGCTGGTGGCGCTCGACGTCGGCCGCTGCTTCGGCCCCGCTTCGATGGAACATCTGCGCGACCAGGCCAGAAAATCAAGCGGGATCTCGTACGTGTTGGTGGTGGCCTCGCACACCCACGCCGGCCCCGTGATTTCTGACTCTTACCCCCAAGGCGTCCCGCCCTGGGAAACGTACACGCTCGAAAGGATCGGCCAAGCCATGGGCCAAGCCCACCAGCACGCCGTCGAAGTGCGCCTGGGAGCGGGTTACGGCGTCACCTATATCGGCCACAACCGACTCCGGCATAATTCGGACGGTACAGTGAGCTGGTTTGAGCGCAACACCACGAAAATTCCGACCGCCCCCGTTGATCCCACGGTTTCCGTGCTGCGCGTGGACACCACCGATGGAAGACCGCTGGCTATTCTCGTGAACTATGGCTGCCACCCTGTCATCTTCGGCGCCGACAACCTGGAGTACTCCGCTGACTACCCGGGCGTGATGGCGGCGACGGTGGAAGCTGCCTTCGGCGGCCAGCCGCTATGTTTCTTCCTGCAAGGCGCACCCGGCGATATCAATCCCTATTACGCCGTGACGCCGCTCGAGCAGGATGCCGTGAAATGGCGCGATTGGACCGGTCAGCACCTCGGCGAAGAGGCCGTCCGGGTGGCCAAGGAGATTCACACTCCCGCCGTGACGGACCCAAGTATTGATTACGCCGAAGATTCGCTTACGTTCCACTTGCGCTGGGACCTGGAGAAATTTCGGCGGGCGCTCATCCAGTTTCTGGGCCCAGAAGGTTTCCTGACTTACGCCACCGGATTGAATGCCGAGTTTCAACTGCCGGTGGCGACGATTCTCATCAACAAACACATCGCATTCGTGGCCATGCCGGGCGAACCGTTCGTCGACTTTCAGATCAATTGGCGGGACCGTTGCCCCGCGCCGGACGCTTTTTTCCTGGGATACGCCAATGGCTATTACGGCTACTTCCCTGTTATCCGCGCTTCGACCGAAGGCGGTTACGGCGCCGCGAGTTTCAGCACGTGGATTGAACCTGGAGCTGGCGAGCGCATGGTGGACCACGCTGTGATCAAGGTGTACCAGATGCTGGGGCGGTACAGCGATTTGCCCGAGGACATGCAGCCCAAGTGACAGCGGAACCTGAACGGTTCGGGAGACACCCTATGGCGAAATGCACGTCGTGCGGTACCGAAGCCTCGGGTGGCGGGCGCTTCTGCTCGTCCTGCGGATCGCCGCTCGATTCCGACTGGCAAGCCACGGCCGAGGTCACTGCCCCCGAGCCTGGTCCCACGCCCGTCAAAAAATCCTCGGCGAAGCAAACGGCTGCCGCCCGCGGATCTGCCAGCTCGACGGGCTTTTCCGGCGAGGGCCGGTTCCTGCCGGGAACCTTGCTGGCTGGCCGCTACCGGATTGTGGCTTTGCTCGGCAAGGGCGGGATGGGCGAGGTCTATCGCGCCGACGACCTGACGTTGGGCCAGCCGGTGGCGCTCAAGTTCCTGCCGGAAGCCGTGGCCGCGGACGAGGGCGCGTTGGACCGTTTCCGCAATGAGGTTCGGACGGCCCGGCGCGTGTCACACACCAACGTCTGCCGTGTGTACGACGTGGGCGAAGCGGAGGGCCACAGCTTCCTCTCGATGGAGTACGTGGATGGCGAGGACCTCACCGGATTGCTGCGGCGCATCGGCCGCCTTCCGGGCGACAAAGCCCTCGAGATCGCCCGCCAGCTCTGCGCCGGTTTGGCCGCCGCGCACCGCGAGGGCGTCCTGCACCGCGACCTAAAGCCGGCCAACATCATGCTCGACGGCCGTGGCCGCGCCGTAATGACCGATTTCGGTCTGGCCAGCCTCGCTGAACGCATTGAGGGCTACGACGCGCGCAGCGGCACGCCGGCCTACATGGCGCCGGAACAACTGGCCGGCAATGAAGTAACCGTCAAGAGCGATATTTACTCGCTTGGACTGGTGCTTTACGAGATCTTCACGGGAAGGCGCGCCTTTGACGCCGATACCCTTGCCGAGCTAGTAAAGCAGCGCAGTGGCACGACCACGCCCAGCAACCCTTCCACCTGGGTGAAGGACCTCGATCCCGCCGTGGAGCGGGTAATCATGCGGTGTTTGGAGGCTGAGCCCGCAAATCGGCCGGCGACGGCGCTTGCCGTGGCGGCGGCTCTGCCTGGCGGCGATCCCTTGGCGGCTGCGCTGGCCGCCGGCGAAACGCCGTCCCCCCAAATGGTGGCGGCCGCCGGCGAGACGCAAGGTATTGCGCCGCGGATGGCCGTCGCTGGCCTAGCCTTCGTGATCGTCGGAATGGCCATCGTCACCTTCATCGGCCTCCAGGTGGACGGACTGAGGATGATGAACGTGTCGCTCTCCCCGGACGTCCTGACGGTGAAAGCCCAGGAGATCATCAGGGGCCTCGGCTATGGCGATCCTGCGGTGGACCGCGCCGCGCAGTTTTATTACAACACCGAATTCACGGACTACGTTCACGATCACGACCTGCCACGCCCGGACTGGCCGAAGACCCTATCCGGGCAGCCGCAGGTGCTAATCTATGCCTACCGCCAAAGCCCGGTATACCTGGACCCCGACCACTTTCAATGGGACACGATCACGCCTGGCTTCGTCAGCTTCCATGACCCGCCGGAAATCCAATCCGGAATGATCAACATCATCGTGGACGCCCAGGGCCGGCTTGTCTACCTTCAGGCCATCCCGAAGGAGGTCGATCCGAATCCACCTCCGGCGAGCCCGGTGGATTGGAATCCGCTCTTTGCCGCCGCCGGACTGGACAGGGCCCAGTTCCGTTCAGCCGAGCCACAATGGTTGTCGCTGGCGGCGTTTGACGCGCGCGCGGCCTGGACGGGCAACTATCCCGGCACTGACCGTCCTCTGAGAGTCGAGGCCGCTGCTTGGCGTGGCCGGCCGGTTTTCTTCCATGAGATTGGGCCCTGGACGACACCGGATCGGACCGAGCACTCGAACACCACTCCGGCTCAACACGCCAGCCAGAGCCTGTTTATTGTTCTGGCGATCCTGATCCTGGCCGCTGGGGCTTGGCTTGCGCGCCGAAACTACGCCAAGGGCAAGGCGGATCTGCACGGAGCTTTTCGTTTGGCGATTGCGGTTTGCGTGATTGAAATGGCGGTCTGGGTATGCTGCAACCACTTCATCCCTACGCTAGCCACCTTGGGTAACTTCGGGTTGGCCCTCAGCACCGGTTTGTTTGTGTCAGCAGCGATCTGGATGCTTTACCTGGCGCTGGAGCCGTATGTGCGCCGCCGCTGGCCGCACGCCATTATCTCCTGGAGCCGCGTGGCGGCCGGCCGCATCCGGGACCCGCTGGTGGGCCGGGATGTGTTATGGGGCGTCATGCTCGGCATGCTGTGGAACGTGGTGATCAGCGCCGGGTTCCTGTTCCTTAAGCGTGAAGGCGCCACCCCTCAACTGCCGAGCACCGATCTGCTGCTCGGCGGCACACAAGCGCTCGGCATGTGGCTGCGTAACATCGTGACTTGTATCTCCGGAACCCTCCAATTCTTCTTCGTCTTGTTCCTGCTCAGGGTCATTCTGCGCAACAAGTGGCTGGCGGCAGCAGCCTTTGTTGCGATTTTCGCCGCCGGCAACACCCTCCGAAGCGATCATCCGCAGATTTTGGTGTGGATTTGGCTGGTGGTCTACTCCATCGCCGCGTTCGCGGTGGCGCGTTTTGGGCTGATCACCCTCACCGTGGCCATCTTCACCGCCAACGTCGTCTTGAATGTGCCCTTCACTTTGGATTTTTCAGCCTGGTACGCGCCCGCCTCGTTCGCCGTGCTTGTGAGCTTCGTCGCCATCGCAGCCTGGGGATTCTACACCTCGTTGGGTGGACAGAAGTTGTGGAAGGACGACCTCTTCGAGTAACACCCGAGCGCGTTCGCAGCCCGGTCTGCAGTATGCTGAGAGGTAGAGCCGTTCCATTATGGCTGAAACCGGACCAGACCAACTCCGCCCACTCGAAGCGCCCTCCGCCGACGCTCCCGCCGGTCGCGCCCATGCCTACGTGAGACGGAAAGGCCGCCGTCGACTGATCGGCTGGGTCTTGTTGGGAATGCTGGTTCTGGGCGCGGCGGCGGTGGTGGCATTCTACCGGGCTTACCGGCTGCCGGCACGGCGCGCGGAACCCGTCGTCCAGTCTTCCGAGCCCTTGCCGGAAAACGCTCAGAGGGCTGCCGCTGGCTACAGCTTTACGCGCTCAGAGGGGGGACATCCCGTTTTTACGGTTCGAGCCGAGCGCAGCGTCGACTTCCAGGGCGGCACCATTCTGGAGGGTGTGGAAGTGGAGATCTTCGGCCGGGCGGGCGAGCAGCACGACCTGCTTAAGACCAGGCGCTGCGAGTATAACGCCCAATCCGGTAATTTCACGTGCGCCGGCCAGGTGGAGATCGAGCTCGATGCGCCTCTCGGGCCGACGCGCCTGCAGACGCTGCCGGACGCTTCTTCGGCTTCGCCCACAGTGCACGGGCGCCAGCCGGTGTATCTCGAAACGTCAGAACTTACTTACAACCAACAGCAGTCTTTGGCGACCACCTCAGCGCGCGTCCGCTGGCGTTATGGTCCGGCCTCGGGCTCGGCCGTCGGGCTCGCCTACGCCGTTCGCGATGGGTGGCTCGAGCTCGAACACGACGTGACAGCGAGCTGGCCGGTACGAGAAACCATGAAGGAGCCTGATGAGGCGCGCGGGGCGACCGTCTCGGGCGGGGCTAGCGGGCATACGGTCTTGGAGCTTGCCGCCGCACGATTGCGTTACTCCAAGGCCTTGCAGCAGCTCGACCTGGCGGGGCCGGTACAAATGACGGAGGGCATCCGGCAACTCGTTTCCGGCCATGCCACTCTTTACCTGGATGCCAGGAATCGGCTGAGCGGCGCCCGGCTCGACCAAGGCGTGCGAGGTGCGGATTCGTCGGCGCCGGGCTCGTCGCTGACGACCCAAGCAGAGGTGGTCCAGGCTGAATTTGACCCATTGACGGGCGATCTCAAGAGTCTTAAGGCCAGCGGGGCTGTCCAGGCGCAGTCGCGGCGGAGCCCCAGTTCGGGCCTTACTCGTCTCGAGGCCGATCAGGTGCAAATAAGCTTCGCCGGGGCCCATTTCCATCCCGTGGAAGGGGAGGCTTCGGGAAACGTCCGTCTGAGCGCGGAGTCGGCGCCGAGCTCCCACTTGGTGAAAGTGAGCGGCGCGGTTGCGGAGGAGGGTCTCTCAGGGTCGGGCGGCGGCCTGTCTCAAGGCTCGCTCGCGCGCCAAACTCTGAATGCGGGCGCGGTTCGGTTTTTCTTTCGTCGCGCCGACGGCACCCTGGAGCATGCTCAGACCGCGGGACCCGGTAAGCTCGTCCTTGTCCCATCCAGCCCAAAGGCGGGCAACCGGGTGGTGACGGCAGGCCGATTCCTGATGGCCTTCGACAGCCGGAGCCGGCTCGAGAACGTCCACGGATTGCGACCCACGAAGATCGTCTTCGAGCCAGCACTTGGCGCGCCAGCGGGTATCCTCGCTGCGGAGAGCCGGGCCGACAGTCTGGAGGCCAAGCTGGATCCGGCCGCAGGCGCGCTCCTTTCCATTCAACAGTCGGGCCAGTTCCAGTTTCGCAATGGTGATCAGCAGGCGACCGCCAATCAGGCGGACTATTCGGCCGACACTCAGGTGCTCACGCTGACAGGCAACCCGCGTCTAGCGGATCCCGACACCCGCATGCGGGCGGATCGCTTTATGGTGCACCTCGCCACGAACACGGCTGAGGGCCTCGGCCACGTCAGCTCGGCACACTTTGGGCCGTTCCAGGAGACCCCCAAAGCCCCTTCGCCCCCTTTACTCAGGGGAGAGGGTGATCGCAAGGTGAGTGAGGGGACGCTTGCCAGCCGAGCAGGAACCACCACCATAGATTCGTCGGACACAACGAACGTGCTCGCTGACCGGGTTACGGCCGATCGTGCCAGCCAGTATGTTCACTACGAAGGACACGTGAGGGCCTGGCACGGAACTGACGTTGTTGAATCGCCGTCGCTCGACATTTACCGAGCCGATCGCCGGATCGTCTCGGGTTACGGGGTGGTCACGTCAGGTCTGGCGCCGGGCCGCGCGAAGGGCGGCCCAGCGACCACTGACGCGGGCCACAACGGCGAAGTGGACCCTGCATCGAACTTGGCGGCGGCACCGGAGCCTGTGACGATTCGGGCCGACCGGCTGGAGTACTTCGACCTGGGACGCAAGGCCATGTATCGGGGCCACGTGCGGATGGACGCTTCGGGCGCGACACTCCAAGCTGAGCGGCTGGATGCGTATTTCACCTCAGCCGGGGCCGCCCAAGGCATTGCCACTGAAGCGACGAAGCTGGAGCGAGCGGTGGCAGACGGAAATGTCACGGTCGTGGAGCCCGGCCGCCGTGCCGCGGGCGATCACGCCGAGTATTTTACCGCGGAGGGCAAGCTGGTCATGACGGGCGGTCCTCCAACCCTCTACGACGCCAAAGCGGGATTCACCACAGGCCAAACTTTGACTTTCTTCACCGCGAGTGATACTCTCATTATCGACGGAGGTAAGGGATCCCGGGCACTTTCCAAGCACACCCTGTCGCAGTAATCCGCCATGTCCGTACTATCGACGGTCGACCTCACCAAGTCTTACAAGGGACGCAAAGTTGTAGACGGAGTTGGCCTTAGGATAGACCAAGGAGAGGTTGTCGGGCTGCTCGGCCCGAACGGCGCAGGGAAGACCACTTCCTTTTACATCATCGTCGGCTTGGTACGGCCCGATGCCGGACAGGTGATGCTCGACGGCGCGGACATTACGAGCCTGCCCATGTATCTCCGCGCTCGGGCCGGGATCAGCTACCTCCCGCAGGAGCCGTCGATATTTCGTAAGCTCACGGTCGAAGAGAACATTATGGCGGTGCTCGAGACGCTTCCGCTCACCGCGCATCAACGGCGGGAGCGCCTCGAGGAGCTGCTGGAAGAGCTTGGCTTACAGCAGGTTCGGCGAAGCTATGCCTATCTGCTTTCGGGCGGTGAGCGCCGCCGGGTGGAAATCGCTCGGTCGCTGGTAATCTCGCCATCCTTTATCCTGCTCGACGAGCCTTTTTCGGGAATCGATCCCCTGACCGTGATCGACATCCAGAACATCATTCTGCAGCTCAAGAGCTCCGGCATTGGTATCTTGTTGACCGACCACAACGTCCGCGAGACTTTGCAAGTCACCGACCGCGCGTATATCATCAATGGTGGGCGGATATTCCGGGCAGGCACACCGGAGCTGCTCGGTAATGATGCCGAGGTCAGGCGTATTTATCTGGGAGATAATTTCCGGCTGGCAATCTGATGGCCGGCTAGCAAACTGATGGACAGCCCGCACGTAAAGCTCGGACTCAATCTTCGGGTGGCGCAGAAGCAGATCCTTACGCCTGGGCTGGTCCAAATGGTTACCGTGCTCGCCCTTAACCGGCTCGAGCTGCGGGAAATGATCAACCAGGAGATGGTGGCCAATCCCGTGCTCGAGGAATTGACGGACGAACTGCCGTCGGCCGAGGAAGTGCGCGAGAAAGCTGAGTCCCAACCACCCGTCAGCCAGGCCAACGGTGACTCAGCCCCGCCCGAAAAGCAAGATTCGTTCGAGCAGGTCGACTTCGGATCGTTCTTCGACGACTATCTGGATCCCGGTTACAAGTCGCCGGCTTCGGAACCGATCGAAAGGCCTTCTTTCGAAAACTTCTTATCCCGCCCCACCTCATTGGCCGACCATCTGGAATGGCAAATGAATCTAACCATCTGCCCGGACCCCGTGCGCGAGGCGGCCTATTCGATTATCGGGAACCTGAATGAGGACGGCTATCTGACGGCCACAGTGGATGAGATCACCCAAACCGGTGATCACCGCAAAGAGGACGTGGAACAGGCGGTGAAGCTGGTGCAGGAGCTCGATCCGCCCGGTGTGGCAGCGCGGGATCTGCGCGAGTGCCTCCTTCTGCAGTTGAAAGCTATAGGCCCTGAGAACACGTTGGCGGCACGCATTGTCTCCGACCATCTCGATAAGGTGCAGAACAGGCAGTACAAGGAGATCGCACGGGCGCTCGACCGGCCGCTGCCGGGCGTGGAGCGCGCGCTGGCCTTGATCCGCACGCTCGATCCCCGGCCTGGACAGCCCTACAACGCATCCGCACCGACGTTGGTGGAGCCCGATGTGGCCATCGTGAAGGTCGGAGACGAATACAAGGTGATGGTGAACGACGACGGGATGCCACAGCTCCGGCTCAGCCACCGCTACCGACGTATGCTCCAGCAGGACACCACCACCAAGGACGACCGGAATTGGATCAAAGAGCGGTTTAACTCCGCACTGCAACTTCTCAAGAACATCGAGCAGCGCAAGCAGACCATTGTGAGAGTGTGCCAGGTGATCATCGACCGGCAGACCGAATTCCTCGATAAGGGCGATGACTACCTGCGGCCCATGATGATCAAGGAAGTGGCCGAAATCGTTGGGGTTCATCCCTCGACCGTGAGCCGCGCGGTGGGTAACAAGTACGCCGAGACTCCACAAGGCGTCCGCGAGCTGCGATCCTTTTTTTCCGAGGCGGTGCAGGGCCCGGCCGGATCGGAGCTGCCGCTCGTCAGCCTCAAACGCTCTGTCAAGCGGATGATCGAGGAGGAGGACCCCGCCCGCCCCCTCACTGACGATCACATTACTCAGCGCTTGCACCAGATGGGTATCTTAGTCACGCGCCGTACGGTCGCCAAGTACCGCGAAGACATGCACATTCCAAGCACGCATCACCGGCGGAGGAAGTCATGAGCCTCCGCGCGCTTTCCCCCCTGCTCGGGCCCGGAGGTCCACGCCATGCAAATCGATTTCACCGGGCGTCAGATCGAAATCACTCCAGACCTGCGCCAGTATACTGAGGAGCGCCTGAAGAAGGTCGCGCGCCTGCTTCGCGACCGTTGCAGCCTGCACGTCATTCTGACCGCGGAGCGGCACCTGCGCAGTGCGGAAATCACCCTCAAGTTCCGCGACCACTCGGTGGTGGGCATCGAGCAGACGCCCGACGCGCGCGCCTCCATCAATGGGGCCCTCGACAAGATCGAGAAACAGGTGGTAAAGCTGGTCGACCGGCGCCGCACCCGCAAGCGCAGGCCCAGCCCCACGTCCACCGTCCTGCTTAATATTCTGCGGCCGGTGCGGGTGGACCATCTCGACCGCGAGGTGCTCGAAACCGAGCGTCTGGCCATCAAACCACTCAGCCTTGAGGAAGCCATCGAGTCACCTGAGCTGAACCGTCGCGGCGCAGTGGTGTTCCGCAACTCCGAGACAGAGCGCGTCAATGTGATCTACCGGCGCCCGGATGGCAAGCTGGCCTTGATCGAGCCGGAACCCTAGGAAGTGGGGCTAAGTGGCCTCTGGGTGTTAGGCGAAAACCACCAGTCCTTCAGGCCTTAGCCATCTGTTCGATGCGCAAGCCATTGCTTCACCAACCGTCCTCATGAAACGTGCTTCTTTGGACCAGCCTCTCTCCCGCTTTGTCGTTATCACCGGCATGAGCGGGTCGGGCAAGGGCTCCGCTCTGAAAGCCTTCGAGGACCTGGGGTACTATTGCGTCGATAACCTGCCAACCGACCTCATCCGCACCTTCCGCGACCTGTGCTTCGCGCAAAACAGCCGCATTGAGAAAGCCGCCGTGGTGGTGGACATTCGCGAAGGCCAAAACCTCAGCCAGCTCCCCGCCCTCTACGAAAAACTGAGCCAAGAGCAACCGCGGCCCTCGCTGGTCTTCCTGGACGCTTCGGACCAGGTGGTGATCCATCGATTCGAGGAGACGCGGCGACCTCATCCGCTCGGGCGCGATCTTCCCTTGCAGCAGGCCATCGACCTGGAGCGCAATCTGCTGAAGCCCGTCCGCCAGCTCGCCGATGAAGTGATCGACACCACCCGCGTCAACGGCCATGAGCTCCGCCAGATGATTCAGGCGCGCTTCGGCGGGGGAAAGACGCACAAGGTGATGCCGATCTCGGTAATCTCGTTCGGCTTCCGGTTCGGCTTGCCCGCCGAAGCTGACCTGGTGTTCGACGTGCGCTTCCTTCCCAACCCAAACTACGTGCGCGAGCTCAAGAGGAAAACCGGCCGCGACGCCGAGGTGCAGCAGTTTATGAACGAGACCCCCGCGACCAACGAGTTCCTACGGCGAGTGACCGACCTGCTGCTTTACCTGCTACCGCAATACATCCACGAGGGCAAGAGCTACATGACCATCGCCATTGGTTGCACGGGCGGACGCCATCGTTCGGTGATGGTGGCCGAGGGGCTGACGGCGTCCTTGTCAGCCGAGGGCTACGAGGTCAAGGTGACTCACCGGGACATTGGCCGCGCAGCCTAGGACCCCAAACAGCAGCCGGCACACTTTGCCGCTCTGGCGCTATATCTGAATCCAGTCATAACCTAGATAACCACAAGGGATAGTGGCCCGATTTGGTGGCTTTGGGCTTTCGCGCGCTTTGATCGCCTCTCTGATTGCAAAGGGTTTATTCGTTTTAAACAGACGACCTTTGCCCGAAATTTGGCTTTGGGTGTAGCCTCGATTTTGTTGATGATAAAGGACTTGATTGGCTTTGGTCTAGCCCCTTTTTGGCCATGTTTTGCTGATAATAAAAGACTTCTTGGCTTTGGATAAGGGGGCCCCCTGGGGTGTCAATCTGGCGCTATTTTGACTTCAATCTACTGATTCCAAATCGCTTCGACAAGATCCGATGATCTCGAAATGATGCCATAATTTCTAATGGTCCTCCTTACCATCTGATTCTAAATAACTTGTTGGCTTTGGGCGGAGGGCTAATTGAGCACTTGAGATCGGTCTGCGAAATACAATATATAGGGGTACCCTGATTCCGTTTCCTGGTGTGCGAACGCGCTCAACATGACATCCCCACTCCTCCGGCGAAACGGAGGGTCCTGAACTATCCCCTTAGTAACTTATCAGTTTACTGGACACCGCCGGACCTTGTCAAGCGCAGTCTCGCTGAAATCCCAGACAGCCGCGTTGCACCGTTTTCCGGTGACACGTTCGCCGTCGGGTTGCTTCAGGCTGGGTACCTGGAGAGGCTGGAAAACTTAACCGAAAAATTACCTAATCTTCACACGAACGTGTTTAAAGTTGCGATTAGGTAGGAAGGGCGGTCATTGGGCCGGGCAAAGGCGCCGAATCCGCAGAGCGCCGGTCCACGTGACGCGACTTATCCACAAACGATCGCGGTCCGACGGCGAAACCGGGGGTTCAGCGCTCATCTTGTGCGGCAACTCAACGGCTTCATCGGCGATCCGGCTAGCAGCCAATAACTTAGCCAGGTGGCATTCCATCGCAAGTGAGGATTTCAAATCGGTAAAGGAGGATATATGCACCTCGCAACCGGATTTGCTTTCCTGCGGTTCCGTCTCGCTGCTTTGAGTCGCGGTCTCGCACACCTTCTTTTGCTCTTGTTCGGCCTCGTTTCCATCAGCTTGCTCTGGGCGGCGCCGGCGCTGGCCCAGATGAGCAAGGGCCGAGTCGACGGACAGGTTGTGGACAAGACGGGCGGTGTCTTGCAGGGAGCAGAAGTGGTGCTCCAACCGGGAGGCGCTTCCGGCAAATCGGATAGTCAGGGTAATTTCAGCATCGCGGATGTGGCGCCGGGCAGCTACACGCTCACGGTTTCATACGTTGGCTTCGCGCCTTTCACGTCGAAGGTGACGGTAACCGCCGGCGGGGTGGCGCGGGTCACAGCAGCGCTCGCGGTTGCCTCCTCAACGCAACAGGTCACCGTGGTGGCCACGCCTCTGCACGGCGAGGCCGAGGCTGTCAACATTCAGCGCACGGCCGACAACATTCTTAACGTCATCCCGGCCGACGTCATCACCAGCCTTCCCAACGCCACCATTGCGGACGCTGCCGGCCGGCTACCCGGCGTTTCTCTGGAGCGTGACGAGGGTGAAGGCAAGTACATCGATGTGCGCGGCACGGCCCCCGAGCTTACCAACACCACGATCGACGGTATCAACACCCCGTCGCCGGAGGGAGGCGTCCGCCAAGTGAAACTGGACACGATCCCTGCTGACCTGGTGGCGTCGGTCGAGGTCAACAAGACGCTGCAAGCCAACCAGGACGCGGACGGCATCGGCGGCTCGGTGAACCTGGTGACCAAGACCGCCGGCGAAAAGCCCTCACTGTCGTTCGGAGGCATCGGCGGATACACGCCCATCGTCGATGGCCGCCACATGGACCAGTTCAATTTCACCGTCGGCGACCGCTTTGGCGCGTCGAAGCGCCTGGGGATGCTGTTCGGGGCCTCTTACGACTACAACGGCCGCGGCATCGACGACATCGAACCCGTTCCGGACGCGGTGCAGAATCCCAATGGTTCGCTGACTCCGACCTTCGACTCCATGGACATCCGCGAGTACGCCTACAACCGCTCGCGCTGGGGATTTGGGGGGAGCACAGACTACCGGATCAAAGAGAGTTCGGTGATTAGCCTTCGTTATCTCTACTCGGCTTTCAAGGATTACGGCGATAAATGGGTCTATACCTTGAACGACGGCAGCGCTCCAGGGTTCAGCAATGAAGCGCGGAGACCCAAGTACAGCATCGGAAATCTCGCGCTGACCGGCACGCACACCAAGAACTCCTACCTCATCCACTGGGAGGCCTCGGTGGCGGATGCCAGCCAGCTTGCCTCCGCGGGCAACCCCGGGGCCGATTTCGGGCCGATCGGAGCCCTGGCCAACTCCACAGGCTGCCTATACGACGCGCCGGCCACCAGCAACATCTATCTTCCGCAGTGGACGCCGAGCTGCTTTACCCCGGGTCCGGATGACCTCTATCAACCGTCGATGTACTCGCTGAGCGACGTCGTCTACTCGCATGGCCTGACCGAGCAGCTTAACCTGCAGGGCTCGGCCGACGTGTCCAAATACTACTACCTGGGTTCGCACTTCGCCACCTTCCAGTTCGGTGGCAAGGTGCGGAACGCCCATAAATTCGACGATTCCTGGCAGGACACTTTCACGCCTAATGGCACCCTGCTGATGGCCCAGTTCCTCAGCAATTTCACAAACCCGAACTACTATGATAGGCACTACACGTTGGGACCCGTCACCAACTGGAACGACATCACCGGCTTCGTCAACTCCAATCCCTCCCAGTTCGGCTTCAGCTCCACCTTCGGCGGCAACAACAACAATTTCGATCTCATCGAGCGCATCTCGGCCGGATACGCCATGAACACCGTCGACCTCGGGCGCGTGCGTCTGATCACCGGCCTGCGATTCGAGGAGACACAGGTTCATACTCTGAGTTGCAACTGCACAAACCAGATCACGGGGACCGGCCCGGTCAACGTACCGTTCAATGGTTCATACTACGATGTTCTGCCGAGCGCCGCCGCGCGCATCCGCCTCGATGACAACTCCGACCTTCGGCTGGTCTACAGCCGGGGGTTGGCGCGTCCGGACCCCGAGTACCTGACCACCGCGGTGACGGAGGACACCACCACCCATCCTTTTACCTTCAGCATTGGGAATCCTGGCCTGAAGCCGGAGCACGCGAACAACTTCGACGTCCTCTACGAACGTTATCTGAAGCCGTTCGGGATGATTTCAGGTGGCGTATTCTACAAGAGTCTGACCGATCCGATCATCGAGACCGAATCGCATCCCGTGACGGGACCGTATGCGGGTTACATCCTGCAGCAACCGGGAAACGCCGGCAGCGCTTTTGTGGCGGGTTTCGAAGCTGCGTACCAGCAGAATTTCAATTCGCTTCCCGGTGTCTGGAGCGGGTTGGGCATCATGGCCAACTACTTGTATGCGGCCTCACGCGCTTACGATTTGCAAGGCCGCTCCGATCACCCTCCCTTGCTCCGCACGTCGCCCAGCGTGTGGAATATCAGTCCGAGTTATGCCCGCGGCCGTGTGACCATGCGCTTCGGAGCGACTTACAACGGTGCCAGCATCTACCAGTACAACTACCAGGACGGGGCAGCGTACGGCATCAACGGTCCCAACGGCGACAACTATCTCTACCCGCACTTCCAGATCGATGCGCAGGCGAGTGTCCGCGTCAGGGGCGGCCTCTCGCTGCTCGCCTCTGGCTTGAACCTGTCCAACGAAGTCTTCGGCTTCTACAACGGCGGCATCCAATACATGACGCAGCGCGAATACTACAAGCCTACGTACGAAGTCGGTTTCCGCTGGGTTAGCGGTAGTGAGAAATGAGCCGTTTGGTGCCGGTGTTGTCTTGGGCGGCGAGACTCAGACCCAGCGCATTTTCGTGGGACGCAGCAAGGTTCTACTTGATGTACAAGGATGCCACGGCGAATGTCGAGCGTTCGCTGCCGCGTTGCACCTATCCCCGGGGGCGGCCGATGTTCGACCCAACTCGCTGCCTCCCTCACTTCAGCGAGATCTTGAACACTACGCCGTAACCGAAGGCCCCGCCCTCAAAGGTCGTGCCGTACAAGGCGCCTTGGACCAGCGACAGGCCTGCGATCGGCCAGTATCCGTCCGCTCCGCCGGTGAAGGTGTACAGCACGGTCTCGTTTCCCAACGGAGTGAGTTTGAAGATCACCCCACAGCCAAAAGAGCCCAAGGGACATGAGCTGCTGCTGTTGCCGCCATACTGGGTGGTGTCATAAAGATTCCCGGCCGGATCCCGGATCAGGCTGGCGTAGGGGGCCCAGCCGTCCGCGGCGCCCGTGAAGGTGTACAGCACGGTCTCATCTCCTGAAGGAGCCAGCTTGAACACCACGCCGCACCCATTCGAGCCATTCGGACATGAACCGCCGTGGGTACCGCCGAAAACGGTGGTACCGTAAAGGTTGCCGGCTGCATCCCGGATCAGGCCGGCCTCGGGGGTTCCCCCGTCCGCCTTGCCCGTGAAGCTGTACAGCACCGTCTCGTTTCCCAGCGGATCGATCTTGAAGACCACTCCACAACCGCTCGCGCCAAACGGGCAGGTGCTGCTGCCATTACCGCCGGCAGCTGCCGTGCCGTACAGGTTGCCGGCCGCGTCCCGGACTAGAGGCGCGTGGGGGCTGGCGCCGTCGGCTCCTCCCGTGAAGCGGTACAGAACCATGTAGTGTTGCCCCGTCGGGTCCAGCCTGAAGGCCACTCCGCAGCCGTCCGGGCTGCACAGGCCAGTGAGATCGCCTCCCTCGGAAGCGGTGCCGTAGAAGTTCCCCGCCGGGTCCCGGATCAGGCTTGCAGCCGGAACCTTCCCGTCCGCTCGCCCAAAGCTATGGATTACCGCCTCGCTTCCCGCCGAATCCAGTTTGAACACGACTCCGCACCCGCGGGACGGATCGCAGCTCGTATTGCCACCGAAGAGGGTTGTGCCATAAAGATTGCCGGCTTCGTCCCGCACCAAACCCGCTGACGGTCCAAAGCCGTCCCCTCCGGCGTTGAAACTGTACAACACCATCTCGGTTCCCGCCTGGTCCAGCTTGAACACGACCCCACAGGTGTCGTGAGGTGCGATACATGAGCTGCTGAAATTGCCGCCTGACTGGGTGGTACCGTACAGGTCACGGGCTGAGTCCGCGATCAAGGCGGCGGCGGGAGAGCCTCCGTCCAATTCCCCAGTAAACGTGTAGAGCACGGAGTAGCTCTGCGCGCGCGCGGTAATCGTCACCGCGCACAGCACACAGACGGCGCAGCCCGTTTTCCACCAATTCAGTTTCTTCATGTTGCCACTCCTTGGAGATTCGGCTTGAGATCAGCGTCCGCAGTATACACTGGAATTGTGAGCGTTTCTTGAACGGCTCTGCGCCCGGGCGGGTGTAAATGGAACAAATACCGAAAACGAGGAAGGCAGCCACTCCTGCTCTGGAATCAACAAACCCGTAGGGGCGAAGAGACTGGATGCAATGATTCTTTTGGAAACGGACTGGTGTTGATCTCATATAATGGTGGTTGCGGCCCACCGGCTTCGCCCGGCTTCCTGAACGGCCAACTGCCAAGGGTCGGCCGTCAACTGCTCCGATGAAAGAGTTCGCTCAACGTGCCCTCAATACGGCTGGGGTCTGCCGCGCGAGCTACGCCGACGTCCGCGTGGTCGACTACCACCAGCGCTACGTTTCCACCAAGAACGGCCAGGCCGCCGGGGTGCGCGACCACGAGTCGCTCGGCCTTGGGGTCCGGGTGATCGCGGATGGCGCCTGGGGTTTTGCCTCCACCGATGATCTTTCGCCAGACTCCATTGACCGGACGGCCGCTCAGGCGGTGGAAGTGGCCCGGGCCAGCGCCCTCGCTAAGAAGCATGACGTGGAGCTGACTTTCGAAGACACGGCGGTGGACCAGTGGGAGAGTCCCTGCCGCATCGACCCCTTCACCGTGCCGGTCTCGGCCTCGATCGATCTGCTGCTCAAGGTGGACGCCGAGCTCAGGCGGGTGCCCGGCGTCACCCTGGCCGAAGGGGCGATGGACTTTCGCCGCATCGAGCAGTGGTTTGTGTCCAGTCTGGGCTCGGAGATCCGGCAGCTCCGCACCCAGACGGGAGTAGGCTACTCGGCCAGCTCCTTTGGCGACGGCGAGATCCAGAAGCGCTCTTACCCCAGTTCCTTTGGCGGCCAATATCAGACCACCGGGTATGAGCTGGTGGAGCAGTTGGACCTTTTGGGCCATGCGCCCCGGATTGCCGAAGAAGCGGTGGCACTGCACCAGGCCGGGCAGTGCCCGCAGGGCGTCAAGGACATCATTCTGGGCGGTTCACAGCTCGGCCTGCAGATTCATGAGTCCATCGGCCATCCCATTGAGCTTGACCGTGTGCTGGGCGATGAAGCCAATTACGCCGGGATGAGCTTTTTGACGCTCGAAAAGCGCAACCGCCTGAAGTATGCCTCGGAGATCGTCAACGTGGTGGCGGACGCGCGTCCGGCGCACGGGCCCGGCCTGGGCATTTTTGCTTACGACGACGAGGGCGTGCCGGCCCAAGAGACCCCCATCATCCGGGACGGGCTGTTCGTCGGGTATCTCAGCTCGCGGGAGTCGGCGCGAGCGGTGGGCTTGGGGCGGTCGAGCGGCGCCATGCGGGCCGAGCACTGGAACCGCATCCCGATTATCCGCATGACGAACGTCAGCCTGCAGCCGGGCGCATGGAAACTCGAAGACCTGATCGCCGACACCGAGGACGGCATCCTGATGGAGACCAACCGGAGCTGGTCCATCGACGACCGGCGTTACAACTTCCAGTTCGGGACCGAGATCGGCTGGGAGATCAAGGGCGGCAAGCGCACCCGGATGCTCAAGAATCCGAGCTATGGCGGCATCACGACCGATTTCTGGAATTCCTGTGACGCCATCTGTGGACCGAAGGAATGGGTTCTGTGGGGCACACCCAACTGTGGCAAGGGCCAACCCGGCCAGCTCATGGGCACCGGCCATGGCGCGGCTCCGGCGCGGTTCCGCCAGGTGCAGGTGGGAGTGGCGTACGGCCATTGAGGACTGTCCAATGGGGCAGGCAACTGTTGCGCTGCGGAACTTCGGTAGCGCTGAATCGCTCAATCACCCAATGTTGACAAGGCAACACGCCCTAGAGCTCTTCCACCAGGTCATCCGATACTCCACCGCCGATGAGACCGAAGCGCTCATCACGTCCAACCGGTACGCTTTGACGCGCTTCGCCAATAACAGCATCCATCAGAACGTCACCGAAGACGGCCTCTATCTCTCAGTTCGGGCGGTCTCGGACAAGCGCATGGCACGCGCCGGCAGCAATAAACTCGAGGAAGGTTCCATCCGCCGGCTAGCCGAGGCCGCCCTCGAACTGGCGAAACTCCAGCCTCGAGACCCGGAGCTGCTGCCCATGCCGGGACCCCAGTTGTACCGGGGTGTCGACCGCTTTTATCCGGCCACCGCGGAACTCAGTCCCCAGGAGCGAGCCGAGACCGTGGCCGGGGTGATCCGGAGGGCTGAAGAGGACCATCTCACCGCTGCCGGTGTGTTCTCGAGTGGCGCCTCGGCGACGGCGCTCTTCAACTCGCGCGGCCTGCGGGCGTTTCACGAGGAAACCCTCTCGGAGTTCTCGGTCACCATGCTCGGTCCGACGAGTTCGGGGTGGGCCAAGAAGACGGGTGCCAACCATCTTGAACTCGATCCGGTGGCGCTGGCCGATCGCGCCGCCCGGAAGGCGCTGACCGCGGCCGAGCCGCACGAGATTCCACCCTGCCGCTACACGGTGATTCTCGAGCCCTCGGCCGTGCTCGATCTCTTTGGATTTCTCGTTTTCGACTTCAGCGGTCTGGCGGTGGCGGAGCAGCGAAGCAGTTTGACCGGCAGGGTGGGCCAGAAGCTCTTTGGCGCCAACGTCGAGTTGCTCGACGATGTCTACCATCCGCTCCATCTCGGCGCTCCGTTTGATGGCGAGGGAGTGCCACGGCAACGGGTAACCCTGGTGGAGCACGGCGCGGTGAAGAATCTGGTCTACGCGCGCCAGACCGCTCGTAAGCTCGGCGTGGAGCCTACAGGCCACGGATTCCCGCTGCCGAACGATTATGGCGAGGCCCCGATGAGCATCGTCATGGAGGGCGGGCGCCACAGCGTGGAAGAGATGATCCGCGCGACCGAACGCGGGCTGCTGGTAACTCGCCTCTGGTACATTCGTGAGGTAGATCCTTATCAAAAGATCGTCACCGGCATGACACGCGACGGCACGTTCTGGATCGAAGACGGAGAGGTGCGGTACGGCGTGAAGAATCTTCGCTTCAACCAGAGCCTGATCGAAATGCTGTCCCAGGTCGAGATGATGGGCCCGGCCGAGCGTGCGGCGGGCGAGGAGTCCTTCGAGATGGTGGTGCCGGCCATGAGGGTGTCGAACTTCAATTTCTCTTCGGTAACGAAGTTTTGAAGGTCAGCGATTAAGTTTTCATCAGTCAGGCTTTCGCGGACTCAGTTTTTCGGGTCGGTTGTCAGTTCGCGGCGGCGTGTTGTATTCTGTCGATTGGGAGACTTTGGGTAGGTGCTCGGCCCTTGTTTCGGCCTGCTACCGCTATCGGAGAAACTGAAAACTGCGATGTGCTTGCCTGCCGGGCGTATCCGGCGCTATCGTCTAGGGGTTAGGACGTGAGATTCTCAATCTCAAAACCCGGGTTCGATTCCCGGTAGCGCTACCAAATCTTCAAGTTAACATTTTGACCGCATAAATAGAGGACAATCTCAAGATCCGGAGCGGTTTCTCCGTTGCCTCGCGGAATCTATTGTGTCTGCCTCGTACCCTACAGAAATGGACAGTAAATGGACAGTATGCACACAAAAAGGCGGGGCTTCGAAGCCTTGTGATCTTGAGTAGAGTGGAGCCGGTAGACCTGATGCGCACGGGTTAGAAGGTTTCGCGAGAGCGTGGGGCCGTTTCGCGGAGAAGTCGTGCCTGCATGCGTCTGGTGCTCGCAGGTGACAACACGTCTGGGACGATAGTTCCGTGTCCTTTCGGCAATTAACCGGCCAATCGTTTGAAGCTCGCCCCTAAAGCTGTAGTCGAGAAGCGTTATTCTCTTCCAGTTGGAATTTTTCTTCAGGAGGAGGGGCTCTGCTTCCGGCTCAGATCTGGGGAGGTCAGTGCCAGGGCAGAGCCCCGATGAACTACGGTTCTTTTTATCCCACTTTCTGTCCCGGCGCACAAGCTCGATTCGGATTGGGCCGAAGAGTGCGCCGACGTCATCCTGCGGCGATGTCCCGTTTGTGTGCGCGATTCGATCACCGGTCACGGACGACGCCGCAAGCAGGCGCATGATGAGCATCACGACTGGATCTCAATCCGTCGCGGTCACTGCCGACGTTGCGGAAAGACATTCACCTTTCTGCCGCCGCTTTCCCTCCCTTACACCCACTACAGCTTGTTGGCTCGTTGTCAGGCCCTGCAGCGGCGCTTGGTCGAACACTGTTCCTGGGAGGAGGCGACGCCACTGCTCAAAGACCCGAATCGCCTCCCCGATCCCTCCACGCTCCGCCGCTGGTCTCGGGGCCTGGACGCCTCACAACCCGCTCGCTCCTTTCTTCGCCAAATACTCTCCCGGCTCGCTCACTGGCTGGTACCCCGTGATCAGGCAAATTCCGAAGCTTTGTCGGAGCTGACTCCGGTTCTGCAAGTCCTCTGGCCCCTGCGTCTCTGAGAAGTTTTGGGCGCCCACCATCCTTGCCTGGGAATGGCGTCGCACCTCTCCTACGCTGGTCTCCGAAGGCGAGATGAGCGCCATGGACGAGAATTTCGAAAAACTGAAGCAGCGCCTCCCGCTGCTCGAATATCTGCGGCAACGGAACTGGAGCGGCCGGCCTGCAGGTCCGGGCCCCGAATTCGTCGGACTCTGTCCCCTGCACCCGGAAACCCACCCTTCGTTCTATGTCAACGCCCAGAAGAATCTTTTCTACTGCCACGGCTGCGGACAGGGCGGCGATCTGATTCGCTTTGTCGAGTTGTCCTTGCATCTCTCCTTTCCTCAAAGTCTGGCTTATCTCCAACAGCAAAGTGTTCCGGCCGATGCTGCCGACACGCTGGAGCAAGCTGCGGCCTTCTATCAGCAAGCAGCTCCCGCGCCATCCCGAGGCACTCCGGTATCTCGAACAGCGCGGAGTGCACGATCCTGCTCTGATCGAAGAGCTCCGCTTCGGCTACGCCCCCGGAGGCAATCTGCGGCGTCATCTCACCAACCAAGGCGACTCCTTGCCCTCACTGCAGCGCGCCGGTCTCGTCAACCCGCAGGGCTGCGATGCCTTCTACCGTCGTCTTGTCCTCCCGTGCTGTCACGACGGACGGGTCGTGAACCTCTATGGCCGCAGTATCGCCGCCGCCTTCCCTCATCGATTTCTCCCCGGTCCCAAGGCCGGCTTGTTCGCCTGGGAATCGGTTCGCCAGTTCTCCACCGTAATCCTGGTCGAAGGCCTGTTCGATCTTGTGGTACTGTGGCCAGCCGGTTTTCGCAATACCACGTGCGCCTACGGCACCCACCTCACGCCCTTTCAGTTCCATCAGCTTTCCCCAGGGCCGGATCGTCTGATCTACATCGTCTTTGATCAGGATGAAAACCAAGCCGGACAACACGCCGCTGGTCAACTCGCGCGCCGTCTGGCCGGTATCAGTCTCGCCGCGCGCGTAGTTCAGTTACCAGCCGACCGCGATCCGAACCGTTACTTTGTTTCCGGTGCCACGGCTGCCGACTTCGCCGACTGCCTGCAGCGGGTGCGCCCGTTATGAAACTGACCTTGGCCTATCAATCTGCTACCCCAGCCGGCACTTGCCCCTATCGCCTGCTCGACGAGCAAGGCCACGAAATCGCCTGGGTCAACGATTTTCTGGATGCCCAGCATCTTCGTCAACTGTCGCCCCGCTCGCGGCGCGCCTACGCTTATGACCTGCTGCACTTCGCTCGTTGGTTTCAAAGCCAGCCTCAGAACCTGTCCGCGATCACCGAGTCCACGCTGCTGGACTATGTTCGGTATCAACTCAACCAACAGCCCCGACCCACGCCGCCAACCGTAAATCACCGCTTGACCGTGATCCGTTGCTTGTATCGATTCCACCACGGACAGGAGATCCCGGCTGGCCATTCCCATTTCCGGCGCTTTTATACGAGGCGCTGCCCGCTCGGCTATGGCCGCCCCCGTCGCACCGTGGCCTTCGGTATCCGCCTCAAGCAGTCTCGGCATGTGATCCAGCCCCTCTCGGCCGAGCAAGTCGCCAAGTTTTGGGAGAGCTTTCGTACTTTCCGCGATCTGGCCGTGGTCGGCTTGATGTTATTCGATGGCCTGCGTTCCTGCGAGGTCCTGGCGCTTCAACCCGAAGATCTGAAACTGGCCGATGCGCAACTGTACATTCTGGGCAAGGGCAACCAACACCGTACCTTGCCACTGCCCGGCGAGATCCTGGAAGTCCTCCAGAGTTATCTTCGCCTGGAACGGCCGCTCACAACTCCCCGCATCTTTTCGTTTCCCTCAAAGGTCGGCACCGTGGCCAGCCTATGACACCGGCGGGACTCCGCTCGCTGTTCCGGCATCATCGATTGCGCAGCGAGGTCCGGACCGCCAATCCCCACCGGTTTCGCCACTATGCCGAGTTCCGGACTATGCCGAGTAGAGCCTGTGCAGGAACGTGGGATGCCTATGAATACTGGCCTCGCGTGATGCCTGCTGTTGCCCAGACTCGGCATAATCTAGGGTCGTGCTAAAGGCTCTTCAGAAACTGAAGTAGTCGATCATCCGCTCGGAAGCGACCAGCCTTGCCATGGAGAGGTGTTGTCTTTTTCAGAGCTTCCTCCTTGAGAGCGAGATTGGCATCGAGATAAATCTGAGTGGTTTCTACCGACTCGTGACCCCACCCGAGAGCAATCACGGAACGATCCACACCTCCTTGCAGCAGTTCCATCGCCGCCGAATGTCGAAGCACATGAGGCGACACTCGTTTCTGCCGCAGTGAAGGGCATCGTGGTCGGGCCGCGACTAAGTGTTTGGTGACGAGGTACTGTACGCCGTCTGCACTGAACCGGCCTCCACGAGCGTTTGGAAAGACAATGTCGGAAGTAGTCCCGCGGACGGGCTCTCTCAGCCAAGCCTTTAGGACGGTGGTGGTCCGCTTACCCAAGGGGGTACAGCGCTCTTTACGTCCCTTGCCTTGGCAGCGAACATGAGCGCCAGGGCCCAGGGCAAGATCCTCCCGACGCAGAGCTGTCATTTCGGACAGCCGCAATCCTGTCTGAAGAGCCATCAGCAGGAAGGCGTGGTCGCGCCGTCCACCCCAGGTGTGCTGATCGGGCGCGGCCAGGAGAGCGCCGATTTCCGGTCGGGTCAAGAAGCCCACCAGAGGGCGAGCCTGCCGTTTGTTAGGGATGGTGAGCAGGCGCTGAATCTGGGCGGAATGGGTGGGTTGCTGGTAAGCGGCGTAGCGAAAGAAGGAGCGCATGGCAGTCAGGCGCAGATGGCGAGTGCGACTTCCATTGCTGCGGCCCTTCTCTAGGTAGTTGAGGAAGGCCCCGATCAGCGGGGCCTCAAGATCCTCCAACCTCAGATGGGAGGGCTCCCGGTGCAGCTGTTGCGGGGCAAACTGCAGCAGCAGGCGAAAGGTGTCGCGGTAGGAGGCCATGGTGTGGGGACTCGCCTGTCGTTGGTTGATCAGGCGCTGCGTGAAGAACGACTCCAGAAGAACGGGAAAGTTGGCTTGGGTCGTCAGGGCCTCACCTCCCATCTTCTTTCCATCCGCTCTCGGGCCAGACCCATCAATTCTGGGCTGGTTGACAGGTACCCGTAGGTGTCAGTCACGTGGGCGTGTCCCAGGTACGTGGACAGGACAGGCAGAAGTCGCTCCACGTCTTGACCCGATCGGTACCACTGCACCCAGGTCTGAATCGCTAGGCGGTGACGAAAATCATGCAAGCGCGGTCCGTGACTGACCGACGGGGCCCGCAGTCCAATTTGTCGGGACAAGGCATAGAAGGTGCGGTGGACCTCGCCTTTGTCCAGCCGATTGCCATTCTGATTCACAAAAAAGTGTGCTTCGCCTCGTGCGCCAAAGAAACTGTTTCGGCGCTTCGCGTAGGCCGCCAGAACCTTGCAGGTGGAGGGATGCAAAGGCACCAGACGAGACTTGCCGAACTTCGTATCGCGAATGGTGAGGACGCCTTCCGACCAGTCTGTATCCCCAGTTCGCAGCTTCAGCACCTCTCCCAGGCGCAGCCCGGTGACCACCAACGTTCCGAACAGACAGTAGTAGGTCCAGGGCCGCAGTGGGTGACGGGAGGGGAGAGATTGAGCGGCTTTGAGTAACCGCCGGATCTCATCCTCAGAATAGAGGTACGGTCGAGCCCGCAACGGACGGTAAGGCAGCAGGCGCCAGGGCGGAATCTCCGTACGTGGATCCGTAGCGCTCCCATGTCGGGCAAAGCCCCGCACGAAACTAAGGCGTTGGGCCCACACGATCGGCTGGACATGGGAAGGTCGCGTGGCCCACTGTAGGGCACACGCGGTGGTGATGTGGGAACTCCCCTGTCTTTTGAGGAAGGACACGAAATCCAGCAACCCCACCTCGACCTTTTCGAGCTTGAATCCCAAGGCCCGTCGTAGGGCCCCATAATCTTTCACAGCTTTTCGAAGCTTTTTCATCGCCCCCCTCCCGGCCAGGCGGGTGCCAGGCTACGCAACGCGAGGAGGTCCACCTTGGCGTAGATGGTGGTTGTGTTGGGGTGCCGGTGACGCAGCAGTTCGCCGACCTCAGCTCACGACGCACCTGGGCGGAGCATCGCCGTCGCCAGACCGTGCCTGAAAAGATGAGCTCCCTTTCGAGGCGAGTCGACTCCTGCGCGGGCCAAAGCGTCCTTGACGATGGTGCCAATGGCGACAGAGTTGGCGAAGCCGACGCGGGGTGGACACTGACGAATGAATACCCGGCGGCTAGCACAGCGGGGTCGCCCTTGTTGGAGGTAGGAGGACAAGGCCTCACCGACATCCGCCGGCAAGGGCATTTCGGTCCACCTCCTGCCCTTGCTGTGCAGGGTAAGGCGGCCTCTTTCCCAATCGATGTCGTCCAGGGCCAAGGTGACGACCTCGCCGGCGCGGAGGCCTAAGCGGGCGAGTAGAAGCAGGATGGCATAATCCCGCCGTCCCGTGGCGTTCCGCCGATCACAAGGGTCCAAGACACGCCGCACTTGGCCGGGAGGGAGAGACTTCGGCAAGCTCGATAGCGACCAACGCGGCACGCCGGGTACACAAGCTGCCAAGTCGGACGCAATCTCACCTTGCTGCCACAAGGACCGCAGAAAGGACCGCAGTGCCGTGACCATCAGTTTGGCGCGCCCGGGACTGAAGTCGCGGGCATGGCGTAGAACAAAGTAGGTGATGTCAGCGGCACCCAGTCGAGTGAATCGAATTCGACCCGTGCCGAAACGGTCTAAAAGAAACTGCCGAGTGAAGGAACGGTAGTAGATGACGGTCACCAGCGCGAGCCCACGTTCCTGCAACAAGTAACGCCCGAAGTCTTCCTCCACGCGCTGGAGAGGATCATCGGGAGCGGAGCACGATGGGCCTTGAGCAACGACTCCCTTTTCGCGCCGAAGGTGGAAAAGCCTCTCCAACGCCGACGAGTCGATGGGATGGGGACGTAGGTGGCGCCGTCGATACCGGAGATAAGCTGGAAGGTGTTGGGAGCTGAGATCACCGACCGTCAAGTTGTGCCGCCCGAGCCAGGAGCCGAAGTCGGCCACCAATCGAATCTGGCGACGGCCTCCCTGCCATCCATAACCTTGCTCGTGCAGAAGCGCCGCGTAAGCGTCGATGTGGGCGCCCACCGGACCTTCATGCAGACGCTGAAGTGTCTGGGGGTGCGTGAAAAACTGGTTGGTCATGTCTTCTCCTTCTGAAATTGAGATAGAAGGAGAAGACACCAGACTATGCCGAGTGCACAACGCCCGGCTGAGCTATCCACACGGCGATCGTCAATCTACTCGGCATAGTCCGGAACTCGGCATACATTCGGAGCGGATATGGTGCGGGCTGGCATCTCCCTGCCCGCTCTCCAGAACCTCATGGGACATTCGCAGATTCAGACCACGCTGCTTTACGTCCAACTTACACCCCAGGACATTTGGCGCGAATACGCTCGCGCTGCTGCCAACCGAATGCGCTTGACCCCTCCACAAATGCCATGAATCACTCCAGACAAAGCCTCGAACAGATTTTCGAAACGCAAGTCCAGACTCTATCTTTGACCCTGCAGCCTTGTACGACGAGAAACTATCGATCCGTCTTCCACCGCTTCCTCGCTTATCTTCGTGGCGCTTTTCCGAAGGTCCACCGACTGTCGCAACTCCGTCGCCATCCCCATATGTTGGGCTGGTTCCATTGGCTACACGATCAGGATCCGCCCTTGAGCAACTCCACCCGCGAAGAGTATCTGCTCTGCCTTCGGCGCCTGCTGGATGATCTGGCCCTCCAAGGCCATCCCCTCCAGCCCGGTCTGATTATCCGCGAAGATTTTCCCGTTCGCCCCGAGTATCTCCCCAGGCCCCTCTCGCCGGAAGATGATCAACGACTTCAAGAGGAATTGCGCCGTAGCGACAACCTGTATTCCAATGCTCTCCTGCTGACTCGCCTCACCGGGATCCGCCTTGGAGAGTGCATCCACCTACCCCTCGATTGCCTGCGCCACCTCGGGCCCGAACAAGGGGCCCTGCACGTTCCTCTGGGAAAGCTTCACACCGAACGCTGGGTGCCCCTCGACTCCGAAAGACTACGAGTGCTGGAGCGAATTCGGGAATGGCGTGCACGGGCTTCCCCCGCCCGCCTGGCTAAATCCGAAGGCTTTCTGTTGCCTCGCCTGGGCGGGCGGTTTGCTTTGTTTCAAACGCTGCGTTTCGCCCTGGCCGACGCTGCCCAGCACGCGGGCTGCGCCGACACCATGCCTATCTCGCCGGGTGCGCGACGTAGAAGTGGGAGTCAGGCCACCCGGCGGGCCTCCCAGTAATCCTCGAAACGGCCATTGAGATGGCAGCAGCGCAGGGCGAGGATTGCGTTAGCTCCGCGAACTGTCCAGAACATGCCGGACCTTTTGAGGCGAGCCGCAATCACCGTTTTGCAGCCGGCTTCGATGACGCCCGAGCCCACAAACAGGTGTTGGCGGCGAAACTTGGGGTATCGCAGACGCTCGGCGTTCCTTTCAAAGTAATCCGCCTCGGTGCGGATCTTCTCGGCTACTTCGGGGCTCTGGGATTCGATGGAGCGTATCCTGCCCACAAGCTTTTCGATTTTCCCCTTATCCAGCAGGCGTTTCTGGTGGACTTTCATCCAACCCTTCTGCTTACCTCCGTCCTCGGGGTATAGGCGGCGAGCTAACTCCCACAGATGCTGGCGAGCGTGATACAGATCGACAATCTGAATCGCGCCTGGAAAGTGCTCGGCGGCCAAGTTCCAGATCCACTCGGCCCCGTCGCCGATCACCACCTTCTTGGATGCGCGGCTCCAACCCCGTTTCCAGGCTTCCCCGCAAAGGCGTTTGCCGAACACCTCGGCGGTTTCGACGGCCCCGGTATAGGTGGTGGAATCCGGATCGCGGATCGGGTAACCCTTCTGGTCCCACGTCGTCTGAGTGAACACGCACCCCAACTTGACTTCCCGCGTATGGGCCGGTTGGCCCTCCGTCTTGCTCCGGCGGCCTACCGTCTCTTTCTTCACCACCGGTACTCCTGTCCCATCCATTTGCACGTACAGCATGGGAATCGGCTCGCCCCCGACCACGGGAAGGTCCAACTGCAGGGCTTGCGGGATCTCTCCTTGCTCGCGTTGAGTGATGTCGGCGCCGATGGCCTCGGCCGTCCGCTCCACCGATTTCGTGGTCACCTCCAGGCCCGCCAGCACTTTCATCTGTTCCCGGCCATGATCGAAGGGCACGTCCTGGCCCACCATCGCCTGCATGCGGCGCACCCCGGGGGACAGCTCGGTGTTCTCGATATCCAGCTCGACATCGGCGGGGAATTGGCCCCCATGGCACTGCGAGCACAGGTAGTAAGGCCGGGAAACTTGCGCCGGGCCCACGACGGTCAGCACAGGTTTCGAGCGGACTTCCTGGTATTGAGCGTGGTGGCCACAGCGACACGGCAACCGGCGTTGATCGGGCGCCGGGGCCTCGAACCGGAGCAATTGCGTCAAGGCTGCGGCACCCGCCTGGTGGAGCGCGGCTCGCAAGGCGCTCTCCACAGCTTCTAGATCGGTCCGGGCACCCTTGCGGCGTTGCGCAAAGACGCGGTGGAGGAGTTGGTTTACTTCCCGCGCCACCTCCTGATGGATTGCAGCAGCCGTTTTTTTCCTGCTCCGTCCAGCCGCCCTGCCGCGGTTCGACCGGGCGCCGTCGACAGATTTTTTCGTTCACGGCAATCAAGTCCTGGCTGAGCTTTTGGAAGCGGTGAAACTCAGCGACCTCCTGCTGGGCCTTCCGCAGGGAGGTAGGATTGGGGAAGGTCTCCGTCACCGTCTTACCAGCCACTCGGCGGGTAAGCCGAAATTGCGGATCATGTCCAGGATCGTTGGGCTGGGCGCAATGGCAGGAGGGCTTACCGCAGCGTCGGGTCACCGCCGTAATGGAACCTGGCCGAAGATCGCCCAAGCGCAGGAACGTTTCCAGCAGCTGGGAGCGTTCGGATTCCAAAGTTGGAAGATCATCAGGCATAAGCGAGGTTCTCCTCTTCTGTACGTATATATACGCTCAGAATCATGCCACAAAAAAAGAAAACTCGCCAGATGCCACTTCCACGTCGCCCACCCTATCTCGCCTCACCGCTTGCGTCACACCTGGGCCTCCGACATGCTTCGCCGCGGCATGAGCCTGCCCGCTCTCATGCCCCTGATGGGTCACAAAGACATCCGTATGACGCTTCGTTATCTGAAGGTCACCCAGCCTGACCTCCAGCGCGAGTTCTACAAGGCCCGTCAAAACCTAATTCAATCGTATCGCCTTCCCGCGCTCTCCGTCTCTACGGCCACCGCCGACCTCCCCGGAATCCATCAGGCACTGGCAGCCACACGCCACCTTTTGGAGATGTACCGACGCCAGCTCTCCGATGACAAAACTCGCCACCGCTTACAGCGGCTCGATCGACGTCTCCTGGACATCGCTCAACAGCTGCAGAACATCACAGCGGGAGGAAAATGAGGAAAGATTGGCCGGTCAATCGGTAAGGCTGCGTGACTCAACCCAACCATAATTGTTAACGTCGGTCTTTCGCCCAGGAGGACCGGCAATGCCCACAGAGTTGCCCGACATTCCCCCAAACATGCAGAAGGTTCTTAATCGCTTCGAGCGGTGGCGGAGCGCGCACACAGGCCGTTGGCCGATTCCGAAGCGCTTGTGGGCGCAGCCGTTGAACTGGCACGGGAACATGGGGTCTTTCACACCGCGAAGGCTTTGCGTCTAGAGTACGGCAAGCTGAAGCAGTTCCTGGAATCGACCGGTACCGTAAAGAAATCCGGGGCGACGCGGGTGGTAGAGAAGTCACGCCGGACACGGTCCGAGGCCCGCTTTATGGAACTGCTGGCCTCGCCGAGGGCGGCGGCTGTGTCGGAGGACCCGATTGAGTTGGAAGGGTGGCGCGGCAAGATGTGCATTCAGTGGAAAGGGACGGCGGTACCGGACCTGGGTGGGCTGGGCCGAGGGTTTTGGGAATCACAGTGATTTCAGATCGTCCCCCAGATGAAGATCTTGGCGGCTCTCGAGGCCGTGGACGGAAGAAAGGGTATCAGATGTGTGATACCTTGTCGCGCAACTTGGCGAAGCTGCCGAGGAAGCTGGACATCATTGTGGGACATTGTAACGCGCACGCTCGGCGTCGCCTTACCCACGAGCCGAAACACCTGCCCACCTGAAGCCTGGAGATGATGTGATTGCTGTAGCATCAGCAAGTTACGGTGATCGATAGTTTGCGTGGGTTCGAATCCCACCCCCTCCGCCAGATTATCTGATTTGATTCCTTCTGTCTAGCTACTGGACGAGTACGGGTGCGCGACACAGAAATTGGGACGGGCCGACTTTCTTTTTTTGTGGCATTGTTCCTTGCGTATGTTATACGCTAGGATAAGGAGGCCTCCTATATGCCCCATTCCCTTTCAGAGTTAGAGCAGCGGCGTGAGGTGAT